>JAXKWB010000141.1:0-5360 GCA_036172385.1 Halanaerobiales bacterium
TATCTACCCCTGGTCAATAAAATAACTGGTACCCTGCTGATCATTTTTGGCCTGCTGATGGTTACTGGTTATCTGGAAGTAATCAATAGAATCTTATTGTAAAGATACTTGAGAAAAACATTAAAAATAACTAAACTACTCCCTCTTTCGCTTTGAGAATTAAATAACTAGCCTTTAAGCCATAATGCCTGTCCAAACAGTAAAGAGAGTGGGTATAACAGAGAGAATAACTGCTAACAATTTGTAAGGGACAAAATAACCCCAATTTAGAATTTACTATTTAGCGAAAATTGTCGATAATATTGCCAACACCACTACACTATTAAATTCTAAAAAACAGGAGGGGTTAAATGAAAATCAAAAATATATCAATCAAATATAAAATAGTATTGATAGTTATCGCTGGTATTATTCTAATGACAGGTGGGATTATTTACCGCATCAGAGATGTTTCTACCCAGGAGGCAAAAGAGGCAGCCATGATCAAGGCCAACGCAGATCTGGCTACCGGTTATGAGATTATTGATCTGCAGTATCCCGGCGATTGGGAGTTGAAAGGTGACCAATTATATAAAGGTCAAACTTTAATCAATGGCAATTTTGAAATAGTTGACCGAATAGGAGAACTAACTCAGGGCAATACAGTTACAATCTTTGCCGGGGATACAAGAGTTGCAACCAATGTGATGGTCGACGGCAGTCGAGCAGTTGGGACTCAGGTGTCACAGGAAGTTAAAGAAGTAGTTCTAGAGCAGGGAAAAGAATTCCATGGTGAAGCAAACGTTGTAGGAAAACGCTTTCAGACTGCCTACCAGCCAATCCGCAATGCTGAAGGTGAAATAATTGGAATCTGGTATGTTGGGACCTCAATGGCCTTTGTTAACCAGATGGTAAATGGAGTTACATTTAATACCGCTATCTTTGCTTTAATTGCCGGTTTGATTTTATCTTTACTAATCTTTATTTTTGTACTCAAATTGACAGAACCACTTAAAGATTTAAGCTTATATGCCGGAGAAATAGCAGACGGTAATTTAGCAGTAAAAATTAAAGAGAAGTATTTAAATAAAGATGATGAAATTGGAAAACTTTCAGCTTCTTTTCAAAAGATGATAGAAAGTTTAAAGAGTGTAATGATGGGGATTGATAATACAGTAGATGAATTAAGCAGCTCCAGTCAGGATTTAACTGCTACCGGAGAAGAATTATCAGCCTCAGCCGATGAAATTGGCAATTCTGTGCAGCAGATAGCTTCCGGAGCCGAAGAACAGTCAGCCCAGGTAGAGGAAGTATCTTCGATCATTGATACTCTGGCAGAAGACATTACTAAAGTCTCCAATAATACTGAGTCGATGGCCGGACAGTCAAAAAATGTAATGAAAAATATCAAAGAAGGTAATCAGTCTCTAAAAAATTCTGAACAGAGCTTTAAGGAAGTCAGCGAAAATACCCGCTTAACCTCACAGGTAATTGATTCCCTGGGACAATCTTCCGAAAAAATTGGTGAGATTGTTGATTTGATTAACAATATTGCGGCCCAGACAAATTTACTGGCCTTAAATGCTGCCATTGAAGCAGCCAGAGCCGGTGAAGCCGGTAGAGGATTTTCGGTAGTAGCAGATGAGATCAGAGAACTGGCAGAACAATCTGCCTCAGCTACTGGAGATATTTCAAATTTAATTGTCTCTATTCAAAAGGATGTAAAAAATACTGTAACTAAAATGAATGAAAACGAAAACAAGGTTAAAGAGAGTGTGACAGAAATTAATACAACCTCTGCTGCTTTTACAGAAATAATCAGCGCAGCAGAAAATCTTGATCAGTTAATCCACGAAATTGAAAGACAGAGTCAGCGGATGAATGAAAATAGTGAAGTCGCTAAATCTGCAGTTAGAGAAATAGCGGTTGTAAGCGAAGAAGCTGCCCACAATGCAGAAGGAGTAGCTGCTGCCAGTGAAGAACAGTCTAAATCAACTAAGATTATTGCTCAGGCCTCAGAAGATCTTGTTCAGACAGCAAGTACACTTTCTAACCTGGTTAAGCAGTTTAAGCTGAATGATAACTAAAAGAAAATTTATTGTCCGCTAAAATAGTGTTTATCTTTAAAAACCCCATTCTAATTTAGAATGGGGTTTCTTTTCGATCGATTTGATTTTAGAAGCTATATGTTACACCAGCAGTATATGAAAAACCTTTACTGTATACATTACCTTCTTCTTCATCATCCATTTCTAAATATAAATAATCCAGACCAGCATTGAAATCCCAGTTAGCTGCAAATGAACGTGAATATCCCACACCCAGACGATAGCTTACTGCATCCAAGTCTACTTCTTCATCGGTAAAACCTGAGGCAGCAAAAGCCTGGCCTTCAAAATTTTTATCTTTAGTACCTTTATAAAATGCTATTCCTCCCCCTAAAGACCAACTTTGATTTAAACTATAATCAGCAAGAATACCAATTCCATTTAAAGCTACATCTATCTCTGCAGATCCACTTCCCACTGCAGAATCAAAGTTTGTTTCTACTGCACCAAAGATACGTTCATATTGTACAGTTGTAGTCCATTTATTATTCAATCTTTTTTTAGCGCCTAAATAAATCATTGGAACTCTATCTATATTTTCCATTTCTTCAATATTACTTGTTGCTACTGCACCTTTAAAATCACTCGCAACTAGTTTATTCAAGTCCTCAATAGTAGAATTCCATTTGTCTAAGGTTACATTTGTAATAGACATACCACCAACTGCTTCCCAGTCAGAAGCTGCTGCACTACCTGCCATCAGTCCTACAAACATCAAAGCCATCATTAATACTGTAATTTTTTTATTCAATATATTTTTCCTCCTATATATTTTGTTATTTTTTTCCTAAAAACACAGAAAACCCGAGGGAATAAATCCCCCGGGTTGTTTTTGTATCTTTTAGCTATAAGCTATATTTAGAAGCTTACAGATAATGAAGTTTTAAGTGTGTTACCTTCTCCATCAGCGAAAGTACCATCATCATTAAAGTCAGCTTCACCAACGATATAGTTAGCAGTTGTATTCCAAGTAATGTTTTCATTTAATTCTTTGTCAACAGAACCTGCTAAATATGTGTAATTATATCCATCTTCATAATCTTTGAACTTTAACTCAGCACCAAGAGTAGTTGTTTCGTTCCACTCATTAGTAACGCCAGCGCTTAATAATGTAAATGTATCATCATTATCAGCATCTTCGTAATTAATACCAGCTGTTAAAGTAGTAACTTCACTATATGCAAATGATGTATCTGCAGCAACTGCTACTTTGTCTTCGCCATCATCATATAAATTGTTCATTGTATAATCTACAGAAGCATTATTTGTGAAATCTCCATAAGTGTTAGCTAAAGCAACACCAACTGTAGTCATATCTTCATCACCTGTTTGTGTATCTCCAGGCATAGCATAATCAAATGAACCAGTTACAGTATTATTTTTATTTAATACATAATCAGCAGATACTCCAACTTTTGTGAAGTCTGTATGACCGTTTGCTAAATCACCATCTAAATCAACATCATAACTAGAGAATTCTTCTCCAGCATATTCTAAGTTACCTGTAACAGTTAAAGCTTCAGAAGCAACAAATTCAGCATTAGCTGTCATGTAAACATCGCTTAAATCATTTTTAGCATCATCAACAAATACAAGATCAGCACCCATAGTTACAGCTTCACTTATAGCAAAATCAGTTACTTCTCCACCGAAGAGTGTAAACTCTTCACCAGAATCTCTTGTCTGATATACTTTACCAGTAATTGTTGCCATTTCAAGTGCTCTTGAAACTTCTGCGCCATAAATATCTACATCTGCATAAGTTTCGCCTTCTGCTTCACTCATAGCAACTGTCTTAACATCATAACCCATGTAAGAAGCAGTCATTTCCATACCTTCAGCACCAGCAACTTCTTCGCCAAAGTATGGATAAATTGTATAGTCACCTAAGTCACCTAATTTAACATTTGCACCATTATAAGCAACTTCTAATAATGCAGAGTCCATATCAAGATTTTCATTCTCATCCGCATTTGTAGAACCGAACGCTGTTCCACTAGTAGTATTTACAGCATTATCATAATCTGTAAAACCATTATTAATAGTGTCAAGAGCTAAGTTGAAATCAGCACCTGATACAGCACCCATTACAGTAAAGTCATATTCCTGATAGAAAGCTTTTTCTGTTGGGAAATCACCTTCATCACCAGTAACATCAACATCTAGAAGGTCTCCATCTGCCCATAAAACAGCAGTTTCCATTGGATTTTCACCATAGTTTGCAACTTCTGCAACAGTAGTTACATCCATACCAAACTCAATGTTGTCCTGAGGCATATCAGCTTTTAATTTAGCTACAGTTTCCTGTACTTCAGCTAAGTCAGATTCTACAGCATCAACATCTGCGCCTAATACTTTAAGCTCAGCAGCTAATTCGAATGTTAAAGCATCAACGATATCTGCTACTTCTTTAGCTTCCTGATCACTGAGTGTTTTATCAGTGTTCTTTTCCATTAAAGACTTAACGATAGCAGTTACATCTTCTGCCTGACCTGTAGTTAGACCTTCGCCCATTTCGTCAACTTTGTCAACAAGATCTTCTCTTGCATCAGCAATTCTGTCTAGAGCGCGGCTAACCATAACAGCCATTTCGTAACGAGTCATGTTCTGGCTACCTTTAAATTCGCCATCAGGATAACCTTCGACGATACCAGCAGCAACTAATTTGTTAATTGCATCATATGCCCAGTGATCACTTGGCACGTCAGAGAATGACTGACCAAATGCAGGCATAGCTAATGCTACGATTAAGATTAAAGCAATTGTCATTGTAAGTTTTTTCATTATTAAAATCCCCCTTGATTGTTTTCTAACTTTTTCTTTTCAATATATAAGTTCTAATAACTTATACAATCATAGAGGACATCCGAGCGAGTTACCTAGTTTCCTCTTCATCTGTCCAGTAGATTTAAGATAAGTATCTTAGAACTCTTATAACTCTACCACTACGCAGCTTCGGGGGGCACCTCCTTTCTGCCGCATTTTAGCGTCGAGTTTATAAGCATTATTAAATTATCAATTTGCAAATTAAATTATAACAGTAAATTGAGTTATCTGTCAAATTTAATTTTTATGTATCCTCAATCTCAATTATACCAGTTTCAGTCATTTTCGTCAATAGTTTCGAGATATTTTTCACCAATTATCAGGGCTGCGTAGTCATCAAGCGGTTTTTTAACCTTCCAGCTAACTAATTTACGCAGCAGTTTTTCGTAGTTGGACATCGGCTTTTGCTCTAAATAACGGGCCTGAGCTTCCTCAGTTGTATATTCT
>JAXKWB010000142.1:0-29088 GCA_036172385.1 Halanaerobiales bacterium
TTACGCATAGTTGGGTTAGCATTAGGTCATCGAGACCGTCATGACTTCGACTTCAGGCTGTGCCATCAGCCCTCCTGAGATAGCCGACTATGCATTCCAATAGCATAATCCTAGTATTATTCTAACTAATATAGGCACTCAGGCACTTAGACTATTACCATCTAAGCAGATTGTTGCTCTAAATATTTATTAGCTATATTACGACTTGCATTTAAATCAGAGTGGATACGATTTCCACACTCACAAGAGTATAAATTAGCTTTACGATTAGATTTCTTAACTTTAGTACATTTAGAACAACCCTGGGAGGTATATTTAGGGTTAATGTATTCTACCTTGATCCCAGCTAATTCAGCTTTGTATTCAATAAACTGTTGAAGTTGATAAAAAGTCCAGCTATGGAGGTTTCTATCTGCTCTATTAAGACTTTTAGCAGTTTTTCGGATATTCTCTAGATTCTCCATAATAATAGTCCCAACTTTCTTTTGCCGTCTTACGCTCGGCACTTTTCCCGCCTCGCTGCAGACACTAGGCCCACAGGACCGTCGCAGCAAAGCAGATTAATAAGTTGTTTACTAATTTTATGGTTTAAATCAGTCATCCATCTCTGTTCTTTATCATTGATAGTCTTAATAGCTTTAACTTTTTTTAATTTACCTAATTTTCTTCTTAAAGAACGATATTTTTTTCGAATAAATCCAGCCTGTTTACCATTATAAAATTGACGATTAATCTCTTTGTCTTTAGATGTTTTAATACTAGCTACAGCAAGTTGCCGAAGCCCTATGTCAATTCCCATTACATTAGTATTAGTAGTTTTTCTATTATCAATTTTAATTGTTACAGCAAAGTACCATTTACCTCTTTTATAGAAAAGACTGGCTTTGCCTAATTTATTACCATCTTTAATATATTGTTGCAATTCTTTAAATCTTTTAGTTTGCTTTACAGGAAAAGCAAACCGTTCACACTTACTAGTATAAAGTGGTATTGAAATTATGTGCCCATATAAATCATAGTTCTGATTATTATAACAAATAGGTTGATTCTCTTTAAACTCTATATTTTCTTTTTTAGAGTTAGACTTTAAAAACCGTTTATAGAGTGCTTTAACTTCTCTAATATTCTGATTTTTAACAGCAGAGGGAAGGTTAAGCTCTTTAAAGTCAGCAGAACTTAACTTAGCTTTCCCTGCTTTAAGTTTATCAGCAATAGCTTGACGATTCTTAACTACTTCTGCAATATTATTTAAGAATATATTTGCTTTTCTTTTAGTTGGTTTTAACAACTCTAAAATATAGGTTAGTTGCATATTAATCACCTTTGATTTTCAATGTAGTATTGGATAGTTTCAGAACTAACACTACCGGCAACCGCAACAAGATCTACTAAATATTAACTATATTATAACACAAACATATGTTCTATTTCAAGGGCTTTTATAAAATCTTTATTTTCTAATTTGACTAAAATCAAAATAGCCGATTCATCCCCGCCCATCAAAATAAGCGAGGCTTTCTCGGCTAAATTTTGTAATTTATAGGATAATATAAAAAAACCTCCAGCTTTTCCAGCCAGAGGTATAATTGCTTAAATTAAATTATATAATTATCGATTAGATCTTATTCTTAAATAATCTTAAAAGCTTCAGTATTTTTATTTCTTATCTTTCAAAATCAAAGCCCGGAATAGCGACTTTTTTCTCAAAGCGGTTAAAGAAATAGACAAAGATAATTATAACAACAAGATAAATAAGTGCTGTTACTAAATAGACATTGAAGAACTGATAATTGCGGCTTGCAATCAGTTTTGCTTCTGTCATAAGCTCCTTAGCTCCAATAACATAGGCTAAAGAAGAATACTTAATCATATAGATGAATTCATTTGTCCAGGCAGGTATTACTCTCCTTAAAGCCTGAGGCAGAATGATATGGAAAATCCCCTGCCACTTTGTCATGCCAATTGAAAGAGCTGCTTTAAGCTGACCTGAACTCACAGACTGAATAGATCCCCTGAGATACTCTGCCTGATAAGCACCAGAATTAATAATAAAACTTATAACTGCAGCAGTAATCGGAGAAAAATTGACTCCATAAGCAGGTAAGCCATAATAGATGATAAATAGCTGTACGAGCAGGGGGGTTCCCCTGATCACTGCAATAAAAGCGGTCACCAGATTTGAAACCAGCTTATTTCCATAGATCTTACCAAGTGATAAGAAAACACCAAAAACAGTCCCTGAAAAACAGGAAATAATGGTGATAAAAACTGTCACACCAAGTCCTTTAAAAAGTACAGGATAATAATTTAAAAATATATCCAGCATTATTCCTCACCCTCACCATAGAGGTCAACCAGCTGAAATAAGAATTCTTTAGTTCTTTTGTGTTCAGGATTATTAAAGAGTTTTTCGGGATAACCCTGTTCGACAATATTGCCGCCCTCCATAAAAATTAGCTCATCTGCAACAGAACGGGCAAAACCCATCTCATGTGTAACCACAAGCATGGTCATCCCTTCTTCAGCGAGGGACTTCATAACCCTCAGCACCTCACCTGTTAATTCAGGATCTAAAGAAGAAGTCGGTTCATCAAAAAGAATCAGTTTAGGCTGCATGGCAAGTGCTCTAGCAATACCAACCCGCTGGGCCTGTCCTCCAGATAACTGTGAAGGATAAGAATCTGCAAAATTCTTAAGTCCAACTCGATCCAGCTCGAACATGGCCAGCTCTTCTGCTTCTTTTTTATCCATCTTCTTAACCTTGGTCAAACCGATCATCACATTACCCTTAGCAGTTAAGTGATTAAAAAGACCAAAATCCTGAAATACAAAACCGATCTGCTGTCTAACCTCATTGATTTTTTTAGTAGAAGTAATCTCAACATCTTCCAAATATATTTTCCCTCTATCAGGTGGAACAAGGCGAATAATATTATTTAAAATAGTACTCTTACCTGTACCACTTGGTCCAACAATAACCTTGGTCTCTCCCTTATCTAAGGAAAAAGAAATACCTTTAAGCACCTCTTCTTTACCGAAATTGTGGTGTAAATCCTCTATTTTTAATAAATGACTAGTAGGCATCTGAATGTCCTCCTTCAATTCCTATCCCCGGTATCTGATACTTTTTCTCAAAGAAAGATAAAGCCAGATTTATTGTAGTAGTTAAAACAAAGTAAATAGCTGCAACAGTTAGATAAATAGTCATCGGTGCATTAGAAGTAGCAATAAAGTAATCTCCCTGTCTGACAAGCTCAACAACTCCGATCGTAAAAGCAAGTGAAGTATCTTTGAGCACAATTGCAGACTCATTAGTAACAGGAGGTATCGCAATTCTAATCGCCTGAGGAGCAATAATATGTGTAAAAGCAGTCAGCTTACTCATCCCAAGCGACATTGCTGCCTTCATCTGTGAACCACCCACCGATTGAATAGCTCCCCTGTAGATCTGTGATTGATAAGCAGAACTCCTCAGTCCAATCCCAACAACTGCTGCTGTAAAAATAGGAATCCTAAGCCCCATTGCAGGTAAACCATAATTGATCAGTAAAAGTATCACCAGAAGTGGAATGCTCCTCACCACTCTCTCATATACAGCAATAATACCCTGAACAAACTTATTACCATAAACCTGACCAAAAGCCAGCGGAAGTCCAACTATAACTCCCAGCAGCAGACTCCAAAAAGTAAGCTGAATGGTAATCAGGGTACCCTCAAGAAGATAGGGAAGTGCCTGCTCTATTAAAGTTAAATTAGCTATTTTGATCCACCCCTTTACAAAAGTAATTAGATATCTATCAAATAATTGCTCTAAATCTATAATTAAATAATAATATAATATAATTGCAGAAAATTAAATGAAAAAGCTAAAATAAGCAAAAGCTTAAAACAGCAGGTTAATATAATAGCCCAGAATCCACCCACTGCTTTAAGCTTTTTATTGCTTAATCATACCTAAAATTTCTTTTAAGTATATTTCAGTATAATACAAAAGGCCAATTTTTGTTGATAATTTAACCTTTTTCTTTTAAATTCCAGTTATCTTAAAAGCTGAAAAAAATCTGATTATTGATTTAGAAATACTTTTCGATCAGCTCATCCATGGTTCCATCTTCTCTTAAGTTTTCTAATCCAGCATTGATCATGCTCAAAAGTTCCTGATTACCTTCGCCTACAGCAATACCGTATTCTTCACCGGTAATAATTTCTGCAACAACATCAACAGGATTTGACTTACTGTAAGTATCAGCAACAGGTTTATCCAGTACAACACCATCGATATTTTGATTAACCAAATCTCTAATAACAAGTACATAGGTATCATAATTGCGCATATCTCCGGTTAAAATACCTGGATCTGCTACATTATCTTTAACCCAAAGGTCACCAGTTGTACCGGTCTGAACACCAATATCATTATCTCCAAAAAGCACAGTTAGATTATGATCTGATTCTTCGTGAACCATAACAGACTGATTTGCAGAATAATATGGATCAGAGAAATCCACAACTTCTTCTCTTTCTGCAGTGATTGTCATACCAGCTGCAACGATATCAAGACTGCCGCTGGAAAGTGCAGGTATCAGAGAGTCAAAACTTAAGTCTCTAACCTCAACCTCAAAACCCTGATCTTCAGCAATTGCCTTAATAAGATCGATATCAAAACCAACAATTTCTCCCTCTTCTACATACTCAAATGGTGGGAAAGATGCATTAGTACCAACAACATAAGTCTGTGCAAATGCTGAAGTACTAATAAAAACTAAAGCTAAAACTAAGGTGAATAGTACTAAACTTTTTTTCATTAAATGCTTCCTCCTTTAAGAATTATATTGCTCTTTTCTCACTTCTAGAATTATATATTTTTCTAAAAGATAAAAAAATTATTTAAATCTATTAAGTTATTCTGTTTAAACTTAATTTTACTATATTAAAGCATAAAAATCAAGCAACTAGGAACTGATTATCTGTTAGCAGATTTTAAACTATTTTCAACTTTGACTTTCTAAAAAATCTAAGAATTCAATTACCTCATTTTTTATTTTTTGATACTCACTATTGAAGTTTTTAATAAGTATCTTTATTTTATCAGGTGAATAATTAAATGCATAGACATTTCTAACAATATGTCTAAAAGCTCTATATTCATCAAGAATATCTCTAGTCTCTTTAGAAATTACAGCTGGTCTAATTTTTCTAATATTCAGAGCCATTTGGTCTAACAATTCTTTATGCCATGATGAACCATCCGGAGCTGATTCATCAATTTCTTCTGCAATTTTAATGAATATTTTCTCTAATCCTGAATAAAATCCATGCAAATTTAAAGCGGTACTATCTGAATAGAAATCATCATGACTAATATTATACTTCTCCCATCCTTTTTCTATTCTTGAAACAAGTTTATCTAATTCATTAAGATCATCTTCTATCTTAGCAATGAATGTTAAAATTTCCTTTTCACTCATAACTCCACCCCATTATTAACAATTTCTTTTTTAAATGAATCTCGACAATCTTTGAAATCCAGCAGATCAATAGAAAACTCCCCCACATCTCTGCTGATTTGAGCATAAGCTTTAAAATATAATTCATCAGCAAGCCCTATGACTGCAAGATCTATATCTGATTTAAGATTAAATTTATCTTTATCTAATATAGAACCAAATAGAATTACTTTATCAGCATCATATTCTTTTTTCAAAATTTCTGATGCTTTTTCTGCAGCTTTCAAGGCTTTTTGCCTATGCTTTTCAAATCTATTTTTATCTTTGTTTTTAAATAAAAGTGGATATTCGGCAGTCATAATAGTCACCTCTCATCAGAATTATATACTCATCTACATTATACCACAGCAGCTGCAGTTCAGAAAGGAAATCTGAGCTTATCTAAATTATACCACACCTGTATTATGAGAAAAAGAAAAATAGCAGTGGATACCTGTATTAAAATTTAGAAAGTGAAGTATTAAATCAGATGAATAGTTTGCAATATCACTAACCACAATTGAAAAAGCCCTCCTAAAATAGAAGGGCCTCTAAGTTTTAAATTATTAATCTTTTCTTTCTTATGTTTAAGCTTGTGTATTTCATTATCATTAACAGATTCTTCTGCAGGCAGTTAGTTTAAATCGCCTTTTAAGTCATCTATTCCAGATAAAATATCAGTTCTAAATTCACTCAACATACCAACAGTCTTAGAAGATTGTCCAGTTTGCTTTCCAGTTCTAAAATATCGGTATTTAGACTTATTATATTAGAACTTGATCTTATAATAGTAGTATCTAGATTAATAATAGATGATTTTAGTTTTGAAATAATTTCTTTTTGTTCAGTTTTTAAATCTGCAGTTTCTTCTCGAACTATTTTTCTCGTTTCCTCTTTAATTATTTGTCTAATTTGATTGATTGATTCCTGATCCAAAATTATCACCACCCTACTCTTAATCATATCCATGAGCAGTATATAATGATAGAATAATTAGTTTATCTGAGATAAATAGATTTGCTGTATTAAAATTATTATAACTCAATTCAGGTGAATTATTAATGTATTTTTTCTAAAATTATCCTTTTATCAAAAGAGCAAATTAGCACTTAAGTCGAAGCAGGATTGAATACAAATAATCAGGAATAATGACTTCCATGTCTGAACGCAGTGAGTTAGAAGTCATTAGTTAAGTAACCAGCATTTTGTTTTTAAGCAAATCAGGGATGAATATTATGATAATGCTTAAATTTTCAATTAGAAAAGCAAATTAGCACTTAAATCGCAATAGGCTTGATGAGATATAATTATGAAAAGAAATGCTCAAATTTTATACCAAAATAAATTGTATAACCATAATAAAATAAAGATAATTAGCACTTAAGTCGAAGCAGGATTGAATACAAATAATCAGGAATAATGACTTCCATGTCTGAACGCAGTGAGTTAGAAGTCATCCTGATTATTTGTAAATGAAATCCGTTGTGTAGACTTTGGCTAATTATCTTTATTCAAATATTCATCTACTGATTTAGCTGCTTTTCTTCCTTCATCTATAGCATTAACAACAAGACTCTGCCCCCGCCTCATATCACCGGCAGCAAAAACTCCTTCTACATTTGTTCTGAAATCACCGTAATCAGCTTTAACATTAGATCTTCCATCCTGAGCTAAATCTCCATCTTCAATTAGAGTTTCTTCAGGACCGAGAAAACCCATCGCAATCAAGACGAGATCAGCGGGCCAGATCTGCTCCGATGCAGTCTCCTCCACCGGCTTAAAATTACCCTCATCATCCCGCTCCCAGTGAATCTTAACAGCCCTAACCCCACTCAGATGACCAGCTTCATCCTTTATGAGCTCTTTTGTCATAATCAAAAACTCACGCGGATCAGAACCGTAGAGTTCTTCGGCCTCCTCCTGCCCATAATCAACCTTCAAAGTTTTGGGCCATTCAGGCCAGGGATTGTCCTCCTGCCTTTCCTTAGGTGGCTCAGGTAAAATTTCGAACTGGGTCACACTCTTACAGCCCTGTCTGATCGAAGTAGCTGCACAGTCTGTACCGGTATCACCACCACCGATCACGATTACATCCTTACCTTCAGCACTGATGTAATCGGGATTATCATCACCGAGCACCCGCTTCGTATTCTCTCTTAAAAAATCAACCGCAAAATGAACTCCTTCAGCATCACGACCGGGAACATCCAGGTCCCGCGGTTTTGCAGCACCACCTGCCAGGATAACAGCATCATGTTCAGCCTTCAGTTCTTTAAGACTCAGATCTTTTCCGACCTCAACTCCTGTAATGAACTCGACTCCTTCGGCTTCCATGATCTTTAATCTTCTCTCTACTACTTCCTCTTTATCAAGCTTCATATTCGGAATTCCGTACATCAAAAGCCCACCGATGCGGTCCTGACGCTCATAAACCTTAACCTGATGCCCCAGCTTATTCAGCTGATCAGCAGCAGCAAGTCCAGCCGGGCCAGAGCCGACAACAGCAGCACTTCTGCCGCTCCTCTGTTCAGGCGGCTGAGGTCTAATCCAGCCTTCCTCAAAGGCCCTCTCGATAATCTGATATTCGTTTGCCTTGATCGTAACTGCAGGTTCATTCAAACCAAGCGTACATGAACCTTCACAGGGCGCGGGACAGACACGTCCCGTAAACTCAGGAAAATTATTTGTCTTGAGCAGCCTCTGCACAGCTTCCTTCCACTTACCGTGGTAGATCAAATCATTCCACTCAGGTATCAAATTATTGACAGGACAGCCGGAGACCATTCCACCGATCTCAAGTCCGCTGTGGCAGAAGGGAATCCCACACTCCATACAGCGGGCTCCCTGAATCCTTGCAGCTTCTTCACTAAACTTATTTTTAAATTCCTTCCAGTCCTTAATTCTATCTTTAACCGGGCGCTCAGTCGGCACTGCCCGTTCATATTCTATAAAACCGGTTGCTTTACCCATCTTCTATCTCCTCCTTAATTACCGCTCACACGGGCTTTGTCCTGGGCATTTTCTTCAAATGCACGCATCAGTGCATCCTCAAGAGCCAGCCCCTGTTCTTTGAAATCTTCGATCGCAGTAATCATCCTTCTGTAATCTCTGGGCATTACTCTCACAAATTTAGGCTCATAATCTTCCCAGCGAATTAATATCTCTGCCGCTTTATCACTGCCCGTATAACTTAAGTGTTCTTCTAGCATTTTCTTAACAACAGCGGTATCTTCGGTATCACTTAAATTCTCAAGTTCAACCATCTCCAGATTGGCCTTTTCAGCAAAATCTCCATCAAGGTCAAGCACGTAAGCAGTTCCACCTGTCATCCCGGCTGCAAAATTACGGCCGACATCACCGATAACAACAACCTTACCACCTGTCATATATTCACAGCCGTGATCTCCAAGTCCTTCAACAACTGCATCAGCACCACTGTTGCGGACCGCAAAACGCTCACCAGCAGTCCCCTCAATATATGCCTTACCAGAAGTAGCTCCAAAGAGGGCCACATTACCGATAATGATGTTTTGATCAGCCTTGAAAGCAGATTCTTCCGGTTTCTGAACAATAACCTTGCCTCCAGAAAGCCCCTTTGCAAGATAATCATTGGCATCTCCTTTAATGCTCATGCTGACTCCCTTTGATAAAAAGGCGGCAAAACTCTGCCCGGCTGAACCCTTAAAGTTGAGACTGATAGTATCTTCCGGCAGACCTTCTGCTCCATACCTTTTGGTGATTTCACTGCCGAGAATTGTTCCCACAACCCGGTCAGTATTTTTAATAGGCAGATCTCTGGCCAGTTTTTCTCCATTTTCCAGGGCAGACTCTGTCAATTCAAGCAGCTCTCTCAAATCATAGCTTTTTTCCAGACCGTGATCCTGTTTCTGCTGACAGTAAACCTTTTTGCCTTCTTTAGGCTGCGGCCGATGTAAAATGGCAGAATAATCGAGCCCTTTGGCCTTCCAGTGATCTAAAGCTCGCTCACGCTTAAGCCTGTCAACTCGACCAACCATCTCATCTACAGTTCTAAAACCTAGGGCAGCCATCTCTTCGCGCATGTTTTCTGCCATAAAGCGCATGAAATTAACAACATGCTCTGCTTTACCCTTAAACTTCTTCCTTAACTCGGGATCCTGGGTTGCCACTCCAACCGGACAGGTATTTTTATTACAGACCCGCATCATCACACAGCCTAAAGCAACGAGCGGAGTTGTCGCAAATCCATATTCCTCTGCTCCAAGCATTGCCGCTGCCGCGAGGTCCTTACCTGTCATGATTTTTCCATCTGTCTCAAGTGTAACCCTATCTCTAAGATCATTTAAAACAAGTGTCTGATGTGTTTCGGCAAGCCCTAACTCCCAGGGAAGACCTGCATGGCGAATACTTGTCCGCGGAGAAGCACCAGTACCTCCATCATAACCGCTGATCAGTATTACATCTGCCTTACCTTTGGCAACACCGGCTGCAACTGTTCCAACACCAACCTCAGATACGAGTTTTACATTGATCCGCGCCTCGCGGTTTGCATTTTTTAGATCATGGATCAGCTGAGCTAAATCTTCGATCGAATAAATATCATGATGGGGTGGAGGTGAAATAAGGCCAACTCCAGGTGTAGTACCCCTTGTTTCTGCAATCCAGGGATAAACCTTCTTACCCGGCAGCTGTCCACCCTCACCGGGCTTAGCTCCCTGGGCCATCTTGATCTGGATCTCCTGAGCAGATACCAGATACTGAGAATCAACTCCAAAACGACCGGATGCAACCTGCTTAATCGCACTGTTGCGCAGATCTCCATTCTGATCAGGGGTGTAGCGCTCCGGATTCTCTCCACCTTCACCGGTATTTGACTTACCGCCGATGCGGTTCATCGCCACTGCTAAAGCCTCATGGGCTTCCTGGCTGATCGAACCATAGGACATCGCACCTGTTTTAAAGCGCCTCATTATATTTTCTGCCGGCTCCACTTCTTTTAAAGGAATCGGCTCTGCTGCATATTCTAAATCCAGCAGCCCCCTCAGGGTCAGCATCTTATCACTCTGGTCATTTATCTTCTCTGCATATTCTTTATATAATTGATAATTATCTTCCCTCACTGCCCGCTGGAGGAGATAAATCGTCTCGGGATTGTAGAGGTGTTCTTCTCCATCTTTTCTCCAGGAAAAATTGCTGCCTGGATCAAGTGTATCCCGCTCGATCTTAACTCCCTTGAAGGCTGAATCGTGCCGCATAATACTTTCCTGCCTGATTTCTGCAAGTCCAATCCCCCCGATGCGGGAAGCTGTTCTCGTAAAATACTTATCTATAACATCTTCGCCGATACCTATCGCTTCAAAGATCTGGGCACCGCGGTAGCTCTGCACGGTAGAGATTCCCATCTTCGCCATTACCTTAACAACACCCTTGGCTGCAGCTTTAATATATTTTTTAACTGCCGTATTTTTATCCAGTTCAAGGTGTCCCTGATCAACCATTTCTGCAAGTGAGGCATAGGCAAGATAAGGATTAACCGCATCCATTCCATAGCCAATAAGCACTGAAAAATGATGAACCTCTCTCGGTTCTCCGGATTCGAGCACAATGCTCACCTTTGTTCTGAGGCCTTTTCTGATCAGGTGGTGGTGCAGCCCCGATACCGCAAGCAGTGCCGGGACAGCAATTCTTTTACCATTAATGTTTTTATCACTTAAGATTAGAATATTTTTACCGGCTTCAATTTCAGCCTCGGCTTCGGTAAAGAGTTCTGCCATAACCTCTTCCAAATCACTTTCTTCTTTAGAAAATGTTATATCCAGTTCAGCGGTTTGAAAACCAGGCCGATCCAAATTTCTAATCTCTGCCAGCTTCTGATTGCTCAAAAATGGATGCTCAAGTTCTAACTGGCGGCAGCTTTCTGCATTAGGCTGGAGCAGATTAGCTTCTGAACCAAGATAACTCTTTGATGCCGTAATCAGTTTCTCCCTGATCGAATCGATGGGAGGATTGGTCACCTGAGCAAAACGCTGTTTAAAATAGTTATATAAAAGCTGGGGCTGATCAGAGAACACGGCCAGAGAAGCATCATTACCCATTGAACCGATCGGATCTACACCATCACGTGCCATCGGAATCAATATCTTCTTTAAGTCTTCATAGGTATAGCCGAAACTTTTCTGCATTTTAAGCAGCTTTTTGGATTCGATTTCTATATTCTCTAAATCAAATTCAGCCTGATATTCAGCATTATTCACTGCTTCTTCTGCAGGTTTTTCGCTTTTATCAGCATCTGCCTGCATTAAATCTTTAAGTTCAAGCAGATTCTCTTCAAGCCACTTTCCATACGGCTTTTGAGAGGCAATACCCTCTTTTAGCTCCTCGTCATTGATGATCCTTCCTTCTTCTGTATCTAAAAGCAGCATCCTGCCCGGCTGCAGACGCTGTTTGCTGACAATATTTTCTTCAGGAATATCAAGCACACCTACCTCTGAAGAAAGAATTAAGAGCTCATCATCTGTAATATAATAGCGGGAAGGACGCAGTCCATTTCTATCAAGTACTGCTCCCACCTGTCTGCCATCTGTAAATGCCATAGCTGCGGGTCCATCCCAGGCTTCCATCAGTGTGGAATGATAATGATAAAAATCTCTTTTCTGCTTTTCCATCTGCCCGTTGTTCTCCCAGGGCTCGGGAATCATCATCATTACAGCATGGGCCAGCGAACGGCCGCTCAAAGTTAAAAATTCTAATGCATTGTCGAAGCGGGCAGAATCACTGCCGTCTAAATCTATCACAGGTAGTACTTCACTTATCTCCTCACCGAAAAGATCTGTCTCAAAAAGACCTTCCCGGGCCCGCATCCAGTTCTGATTACCGAGCATCGTATTTATCTCACCATTGTGGATCAGATAGCGGTTGGGATGAGCCCTTTCCCAACTTGGAAAAGTATTTGTGCTGAAGCGTGAATGAACAAGTGCCAGGCCAGTTTCTAGATCTGGATCACTTAAATCCGGATAAAAACCTTCCAGCTGTTCTGGTGTCAGCATCCCTTTATAGACCAGGGTGCGGCTCGACAGTGAAGCGATATATAATTCACCTTTATATCTGCTCTTTTTGGTTTTGTTCTCAATTTTTTTACGGATCAAATAAAGTCTTCTCTCAAATTCTATTCCCAAATCAATCTCTGCGGATTTTTTTATAAAAAAGTGCATAAAATAGGGCATGGTTTCGGCTGCAGTCTGACCAATCTCTTCATTATTATATGGTACTTCTCTCCAGCCCAGGAGCTCTTGTCCTGCTGATTCTGTAATTTCTTTAATAACTGCCTGCAGTTCTGCTCTCTTCTCTTTATCATGGGGCAGAAAGACCATCCCTACACCATAATCTCCTTCTTCTGGCAGTTCAAAGTTAAGCTCTGCTGTTCTAGCACGCAGAAATTTGTCGGGGGTCTGGATCAGTATACCTGCTCCATCACCGGTGTTTTCTTCACTTCCAGTTGCACCACGGTGGCTTAAATTAACAAGTACTTCCAGTGCCTGTTCTACAATTTTGTGAGACTTCCTTCCTTTTATATGGCTTACAAATCCCATTCCACAGGCATCATGTTCAAATTCTGGGTCATATAATCCCTGTTTTGCTGGTATCCTGCTGAAACTCATAATAAATCATCCTTCTCTCTTAAAATAGATTTTGTAGTTATTTGCAGCAGTCTGTAGGTACCAGGTACCAACAGATTACTACAGAAA
This sequence comes from Halanaerobiales bacterium, assembly GCA_036172385.1. Classification (GTDB taxonomy): domain Bacteria; phylum Bacillota; class Halanaerobiia; order Halanaerobiales; family Halanaerobiaceae; genus Halanaerobium. The sequence continues at coordinate 13,211 of JAXKWB010000142.1, forward strand.
TCTACAGGTTTCCACCCAGAAGCTCTCTAGGTGTACTCTATAGTATAGATAGAAAGTGATTAGCTGTAAATAGATGCTGCTATTTCTATACCTGTATACAGGGATTATATTTTTAGAACTTTTTGTGAGAAATTTTATACCAGGAGAGGATATAATTAGATAAGAAGTCAAAAATACTTTTTGGAGAAGCTTTTTAACTTAAATTAAATTATTGCCGATTTATGGCGGCAGCCTTCTTACCTACAACCTGATAGGAGTACTGGGTGAATATAAGGCGAGCTTCACGATCAGCAATCCGATGTATGATTATAATGGCTATACTACCCTGATTAATTTGTCTGTAGAAGATTTGCATTAAACTACTGCAAAAGATTATCACCCCATCTACGTTGATACCAGGTGCTTCATTAATCTTGAAGTACCTGGTATATAATAGGAACTCCATGTTTTTTCACTTCCCAAACAAAAATGGATTAATACGAGTGAATATTTGCTTTAAATTTCAAGCTATAATATTATATATGTGTGGGTAGAACCCACAGAATTAAAGGTGGTGATAAAATGAGTGATAAATTGGTAGTAAAAGTAGATTCACGAGGAAGAATCACAATTCCTAAAGAGGCTCGTAAAATAGCGGATATTGAATCAGGTGATTTCCTATTTATGAATTTAAGCCCGGGAAAAGTAGAGTTAACCCGAGTTATTGAGGACCCTCTGGTAGAGTTAACTGTCTATGCAGAAAAAGAATATAAAAAAGGGAATACTCAAAATCTAAGAGACTTTGCTGTAGAAGAGGGGATTAATCTAGATGACTGATTATACATATGCAAAAACACCAGAAACCATCATCTATTAATGGTCTCCGGTGTTAATATTCTTAACCAAATATCTAGCTTAAATTATATCTCGAACTCTGCAACTATACCTGTCAGCTTAGCTGCCATTGCTGATAACTCTTCTGCAGCATTTACTATCTCTTCTGTAGAAGCACTCTGTTCTTCTCCTGCAGCTGCCACTTCTTCTGAGTTGCTTGCAGCTTCTTCACTAACTGAAGCAATCTGCTCTATAGTGGCTTCTACTTCCTGACTGTTTTCTCTAACTTCTGCAGACCTGCTGCTGATTTTTTCTATTAAACCACTCAATGTCAGTGCAGCACTGTTGATCTGTTTAAAAGACTTCCCTGTTGTTTCAATTGCTGCAACACTATCATTAACTACTGTTTCTGTTTCATCCATTTTGTTTACGGCATTTCCGACACCATTCTGTATTTCTTTAACAAGACTTCCAATCTGATTAGTGGCATCTTCCGATTCTTCTGCCAGCTGCCTTATCTCATCAGCAACTACAGAAAATCCTCTACCTGCTTCTCCTGCTCTGGCTGCTTCGATCGCAGCATTTAAGGCAAGTAAATTTGTCTGGGCAGCAATATCATTGATCATCTGAACTATCTCACCGATCTTATCTGATAAACCACCTAAATTACCGATTGTCTTTGAAACCTCATTAGAATTATCTTTGACATTTTCTATTTTGCCAATTGAATTTTTAATTGATGAATTTCCTTCTTCTATGTTATCCATCACATCATCAGCCTGATCATTCATTTTTGCTGACATATCTGATACATCATTGATCTGATTAATCAAATGGCCGATCTTACTGCTTGTTTCTTCAACCTGAGCCGACTGTTCTTCTGCTCCAGAAGCTACCTGCTGAATAGAATCTCCAACCTGCTGGGCTGCTGCTGCAACTTCTTCTCCAGAAGCTGATAGTTCTTGACTTGAAGCAGCTAAATTGTCAGCTATATCTGCAGCATTGCTGATTACCTCCCGCAGACTGTCCTGCATATCATTTAAAGCCCGGGCCAGCACGCCGATCTCATCATTGCTCTTTATATCTATTTTTTCTGCCTTTAAATTACCCTGTGCAATTTCTTCTGCAAATTCAACCCCTTCTTTAACCGGATTTACAATACTTCTGGTGATCAAAAAGGCAATTAAAGCACCTATGATTACCGCTGCAGCTAGAGCTATTAGCAAGTTACGCATAGCTGCTGTCTGTTCATTACTCATCTCTTCAAGCTGAAGATCCTGCAGATTATTTGCCTGAGCTATCAGTTTATCAGCCTTCTCTTCCATCAGCTGCTTCTGCTCATCCTTAGACAACTCAACCTCATGAATTTGCCTGAACTTCGCTTCGGTTTCATCTATATATTCTATAATATAATCGACTGACATTAATTTATAATCTTCAGTAAAAAGAGCTCTGAACTCTTCAGCCATCTCTCTGGATCTACTAAAACTACTTAATGTTTTCTCTGCATATTCTTCCTGCAGCTCTTCACTGGCTAAATTAATAATATAATTTCTTTTCTGAATACTAACTTCATTAATCTGCTGAACTAAAGAATTTGCTGTCAGCAGAATTTCAACTTTTTCTGATAGTTTATTCATCTGAGCTTCAGCATCAAATGAAGTATTGAAGCGCATCAGCATACTGTCCAGTTCAGCACGGTGAACCTCTTTAATACTGTCTATCTGTAAGTGCAGACTGTTCTCTATTTCGGTAAATTTTTCGCTTAAGCTATGCTGCTGAAAAAGTAAATTCGCATACTGATTTGCTGCCATTTTATATTCTTCTGCCAGGCTCTGCAACTCAGTAATCCTATCCTTATCAGCCTGGTCGAGCATCCTTTCTTTTGTCTGCTCACTATCTGCAATCAGTTCATCAATCATCAGATTAATATTATTTATGTACTCTTCTTCTTTTTGGAGCATAAAGTTTTTTTCGTTCTGTCTGATCTCCAGAGAACTTTCTGCAAAACCAGCCGCATCATTTGCAATTTGAACATCATGATTGATATTATTAAGCCCATAATAGCCCACATAGGCCATTACTGCTGCAATAATTATTAAAATTGTAAAGCCTCCACCAATTTTTACCCCCAACTTTAAATCCCTAAATAATTTAAACATCTCATCCCCCCACTAAATTTCTTATTAAATTGAATTTTAACTCTTAGTATATTTAACTGGTTTATAAATTATTCTATTAATTATTATCGTAATCTCAGCACATTTATTAAGCGAGGATAATGGTCGTGAGAAGGCATTAATGGTGATGAGTAAAGTTTAAAGCTTTATATCTAGTTTTTTGAGCTTATTCCTGCATTTTTTTCTAAGTAAAATATTAACACTAAAAATAACAAAACCGGATTCCCAATCTTGCTCAGGATATCCGGTAGAATTCATATAAGATATTATTAAATTTAATATTTACTCTTTTTTTCCTGATACATTTTCTTATCTGCTTCAATAAATGCCGCTTCTAAATCCTCAGAAAATTTATTCTTGGCCGCACAGCCAAGAGAAATATCAAGATTTATAAATTTGCTGCAGTTAGCAAAACTACTTTTAATTCGCCCACACATTTCTAATGCAGTCTCATAATCAGTTTCCGGCAGCAGCACGGCAAATTCATCTCCACCAATTCTAGCGGTTATATCTTCTTCCCTAAAATTATCGCTTATTAGCTCTGCTGCTTTTTTAATATATTGGTCTCCTTTTTTATGACCAAAATTATCATTAATATATTTAAGATTATCTAAATCACCAATAATAATTGAGATCGGTAATTTTCTAGATTGATTTAATCGTTCCATTTCATTCTCAAAATAGCGGCGGTTATAAAGACCTGTCATCTCATCATGAAAAGAAAGATATTTTATCTGCTCTTCCTTCTTCTTTCTTTCACTTATATCATTATATAGGGCATAAATACCTGCCTGACCATTGGCAAGCTCAATCGGAAAACCCTGCAGAAATACATCGATCTTTTCTCCGGCCCGGTTCTTCCTCACAGCTTCCTCTTTGATCTTTTGCCCGGCTTTAACCTCTTTGGTAAGCTCCTTACCCTCTTCTAATGACTCATCTGGGATAATATAATCATCAAGATTACAGCCTAAAATCTCTTCTTCTTTATAACCGAAAAGAGATTCAAATTTCTGATTAACCTTAATCACATGATGATTATTATCCAGCAGTACTATTGCCTCAGTAGAATTGTTAAATAATTGCTCAAAATAAGCCTGCTGTTCTTTGAGGGCTTTTTCGGTCTCCTTTAATTCAGTAATATTTCTGATTGATGCCAGCACCAAACTTCCAAGCTTATCATCAGATTTAAGCGGCGAAAAATATACTTCAAAATATTTTTCCTCTCCTTTGACATTTAAAGAATAATCAAAGTTCTGCAGCTCTTCATCTTCAAAACAGCTCCCACAATGATTGATAAATTTACTGGCCACTTTTTCCGGGAGAAAATCTTTAACATTTTTGCCGATAAGATTTTCTTTTTTATCAACTAAATTATCAGGGTCAGAAGATAATATATCTAAATAGTTACCCTTTGCATCTAACAATATAATTATTTCAGGGATTGCTTTTAAAATCGCATTTATATATCTTTCATCAATTATTTCATTTTCAGGATGAGTATTTAAATTTTTTATCATAATTTTGGCCCCTTCAACACCCATAATTTTTTCATATTATTGAATCTTATACTTACTATTCCTTAATAGATAAGAAAATCCTCTTTTTTTATTGAGATTTGTGTTTTTTTGTAAAAAAATAAAGGTACCGGGTATCCTAATCATGATTAAGGTACCCGGTACCAACAAATTTCAACAATTAACAAGAGTTAAAGCAGTTCTTTTATTCTATATTTGACTATATTCGAGCCTTCTCCTTTTTTGGTGATCTTTTTAACATCACTGTCCAGCTCTCTGGCCAGAATTTTTACAACTCTTGGTCCACAGAAACCGCTCTGACAGCGACCCATACCGGCTCTTGTCCTTCTTTTTACTGCATCCATTGTTCTGGCTGGGATTTTTCCATGAACTGCCCTTACAATTTCTGCTTCTGTCACATTTTCACAGCGGCAGATTACATGACCATAAGCTGGGTCCTCAGCCAGGAGTTCTGCTTTTTCTTGATTACTGCACTGATGGAAAGGCTTATTGACTATTCTTTCTGCCTGAAAATTTTCTTTTTCTTTTATCTTTTGATCAAGCAGTTTTAATCTCTTTTCTTCATTTAAAAATATTTCTACTATTTTTTCGGCAATAGCCGGGGATGATGCAAGACCTGGTGACTGAATTGCTGCAGCCTGGATCAAACCGCTTATCTTTTTAGATGCTTCGATTACGAAATCTTCTTTGTAGTTTGCTGCTCTGACTCCACTAAAACAGGTTATCATATCTTTTTTATCTATTCCTTCGACTATGGCAGTAAACTTATTAATTATTGTATCTAGATCTTCCTGACTTACCGCTTTATTTGTTTTATCTGCTACCTCGACTGCAGTTGGCCCCCAGAGTGGATTACCTTCAGGTGTGAGTTGAGCAACCCCTCCTTTGGTATGCTGAGAAGGTGTTGTCCCTACTGCCCTTTTTAAAACATTTTCTTTTTTCTTATCAAAGATAATAAGGGTTCCCCTGCGGGGATGAATTGTAAACTGCCTGTCACCTGCCATTTCTGCTACCTGATCTGCGTAAACTCCTGCTGCATTAATTAAATAACTGCATTCTATTCTGCCCTGATTGGTATAAGCTTTATTGATTTTATTTCCTTCGGTGTCAACTGCAATCAGCTCTGTATCCAGTAGTACTTCCACTCCATTTTCTACTGCATTTTCTGCAAGTGCGATTGCTACCTCATATGGTGCTACATAGCCTGCTGAAGGTGTCCATAAGGCTGATGTCACATTTTTTGATAAATTTTCTTCTATTTCTCTTGCCTGATCTCCTGTTAGAATTTCAATTCCCGGAACCCCGTTTTTCATACCCTTTTCGTAATATTCCTCAATATGTTTTCTGTCATCTTCGTTAAATCCGACGACAAATGAACCTGTTCTATCAAAATCAAATTTTAATTCTTCAGCCCATTTATCATATTTAGCATTTCCTTTTACATTAAGTTCTGCTTTTAAGCTCCCGGGAGCTGCTGCATAACCTGAATGAACCATACCATTATTTGCCTTTGTAGTTCCTTCAGCTATATCAGAATTTTTTTCTATTACCGTAATATCTACATCATATTTTGCCAGTTCTCTTGCGATCGCTGAGCCCGTGATACCAGCACCTACAATTAAGACATCTGTTTTTTTGATTAGTTTATCTTTTTCGATATTTATTTTTGCTTTAGCTTTCATGTTCCCTTTTATATTTTCTGCTGTATATAGTTCATTTATTACACCTTTTACCTGATCCAGTCCTGCTGCCAGATGGCCAAAATCAACTACATCATCCCAGCTGTCAACCATCCCACTTAACTTGATAACATTATTATCCAGCTCTTCTACATTAATATTATATTTATTTAGCTTTTCGTTTGCTTCAATTAATTTTTTTAGATGAGCAATCATCTTCTGCCTCCCATCATCACAACTATTAGATATCATCCAGGCTAAAATCAAGCCATTTAGCCGCTCTATCTACTGCTCGCTTCCAGATAATATATTCTTTTTTCCTATCTTCGGGACTGAGGTCAGGCATAAATGTTCTCTCAATCTCAACTGCATTTTCTAAATCTTCTTCTTTCCAGAAACCTGTATAAAGTCCTGCCATCTGAGCTGCTCCCAGACTTGTGGCCTCAATTGAGCCAGGTCTGCCTACCTGAGCATTTAAAATATCAGCAATCCGCTGGGCCAGAAAGTTGTTTTTAGAAACTCCACCATCGATACGTACCTTTTTCATCTCGATATTCGCCCTGCTCTCAACTACATCACAAATATCTTTGATCCTGAATGCAATTGCTTCAAGAGTTGCTCTAACAATATGCTCTCTTTTTGTACCACGTGTGATACCGATAATTGTGCCTCTGGCAAATGAATCCCAGAATGGTGCATTAAGTCCGGTCAGTGCTGGTACAAAATATACGCCATTGCTGTCTTCAACTGATTCTGCCATTGCTTCGGTTTCTGCTGCATCTGTAATGATTCCCAGTCCTTCTTTAAGCCACTGAATAGCTGAACCGGTTGTGCCAGCATAGCCTTCTACTGCATAGGTTGTAGTGTCCCCCAACTTCCAGGCGATTACTGTATTTAAACCAGCACCTGGTACAACAAGCTGATTACCGATATTGATATCAACAAATGAACCTGTACCATTTGTAATTTTTGCTGTTCCTGCTGTACGGCATTCCTGGGCAAATAATGCTGCATGTTGATCTGCAATTGAACCTCTGATGGGAACTGCTGTGCCGAATATTTCTGGATCTGTTTCTCCAAAATCTCCTGAATCATTGATTATTTCTGGATAGATGCTGATCGGAACTCCCAGATAATCTAAAAATTCCTCATACCACTCACCTGTTTCCAGGTTCAAGCTGCCTGTTACTGAAGCATTTGAATAGCTGATCGCATGTTTTTTACCACCTGTCAGCTTCCAGATCAGCCAGGTATCCATTGTTCCAAATAAAATGTCACCTTTTTCAACTTCTGTTTTAATTTCCGGTTTGTTCTCTAAAAGCCACTGGACCATCATTGAAGAATAGACAGGGGCAACTTCCCAACCGGTTTTCTGTCTTGCTTTTTCTCCCCACTCACTATTTTTAAGTTCTTCACATTCTTTTGCTGTTCTGCTGTCCTGCCAGACAATCGCTTTATCTAAAGGTTTTCCGGTCTTTTTATCCCAGAGAACACATGTTGCTCGCTGATTTGTAATACCTATAGAATCAATTTCTTCAGCAGTGATATCCGCTTCTGCCATCGCTTTGCGGCAGTTTTCTAAACTTTTTTCGTAAATTTCTTCTGCATCGTGTTCTACCATATTCTCTTCGGGAGTATACTGAGTGAATTCCTGATAGCTCTGTCCTACAATATTGAAATCGTGATCAAATATTAAAGATCTGGTACCTGTAGTTCCTTCATCAATAACCAGTACATATTTTTTCATATTTTTATCTCCCTTCAAATTTGAGCTTTTCTTTTAAGCAATTTTGAATTCAATCCTGAACTTTAATTATTAATAAAATTGTTTCCCTAAATTATTTTATCTCCTTAGATCCAGCTGCTGAACTCAGCCCTTCCAAAAAAATGAATATTTAGAATTTTAAATTTCTAAGCTTCCTGAATAGTCCCAACTAACTTCCCGGATGAACGGATCTCTTAAGCTTAATAAGTAATTCCTGCATATTTTCAGATTGAAAAATAGATCGGCCAAATATAATGCCTGAAGCCCCATTTTTTAGATAACGCCGGGCATTAGAAAGAGTTTGACTTTCTCCTCTGTTTTCACCTCCCGCAGTTAAAATTGGAATGTCTATCAGTTCTGCTATTTCAGCCATTTTTTGATCACTGCCTGGATAAATCATCTTAATAATATCTGCTCCAATATCCTGGGCAATCCTTGTATATAACTTCATCAGCTCGATATCGTATTTTTTCTCCGGCTCCACCGCCTCTCTGGCAAAACGGGGTTCCATGATCAGCGGCAGTCCATATTCTCTTGATTGACTGACATAATCTCTATTTCGCTTAATTTCTGCTGTCTCTCGATCCGGGTCTTCTGCTCCAAGATAAAGATATGACATCACAGCATCAGCTCCAGCCTTTAGAGCATCTTCAATTGTGAAGAGTGATACTGCCGAACCTTCCTGATAGGGAATAATTTTTTTGCGGCTGTAATTTTGATAATCAATCTGAATAATCAAGGAGGCCTTATCTTTTCCATAAAAGAGATCCTCAAGGTGTTTAACTGAACCAGGATTTAAAATTACCCCATCTACCTCTTCAGCAATTACGGCCAGGTTTTTTCTGATCTCAGATAAATTTTCTGCACCCTTAATCGGCCCATAGATCACTGAATGTGAATAAGCATTGATCAAAGCTTTACCATCATTGGGGTTAAATATCCTCTGCATACGTATTGCTTTTCCTGTGCTGGCATCCATATAAATCACCAGACCTTTATTAAATCTGTAAAATAGCCGAATTCTTTATCATAATTATGTTCATTTAACACCTTATAGGTATAGGGATCAAAAACAATCAATTTTTTATGAATAGATTTTTCAATCTGCTTCAATCCATCTGCATAAATTGCCTCTTCTATTTTTTCATGAAAGAGGTAGAGTTCATATTCTGCAGTCAGCGGGAACTGCCAGATATTTACCTGATTCATACGCGGACCTTTAGAATAGAGCGGCAGAAACTCAATAGAAGATGGAAGTATACTGTCTGTCTCTGCCGCCAAAAGTTGGTTAATTTTTTTATTGTATTTTAGATATCTGCTGTAAAAGCTGCCTGCATGTAAATACACATCCTGCTCTGTTTTTAATTCTTCTAGAATATCTATTATATTAATGATATTGAAATTATGCTCAACTCCCAATTTCTCAGCAAAATGTTTTAATAAGTAATGACTCTGTCCGGTTATAGTAATTATCTTTTTGATATTTTTTTCTTTTAATTCAGCAAATAGACCTCCAAGATAAGCTTTACCCTGCTCGATTAATCCATATGCGAAATATTCCCAGCCCGCAAAGTGGTGTTCAAGTTCTGGAGTAAATTTTATATTTTTTTCTGTAAAATAGCTGCCGATTTTTTTGAGAGCTCCCGGAACATATTTTACAGTCTGGTCATCTATAAATAAATAGTTTTCAGAATCAACTTCCTGTGGAATATCATTTAAACATTCTGCAAATTTTGCTTCATCAATATTTAAGAGGTGACCGTAATTGTCTGCTATCTTAACAATAATTTTTTCTAATTCTCCATTCATAATACCAGAACGGTAAATCATCTCACGCCCGAGGAGCATGATATCTGTATAATCTTCGGGGGATTCACCAAAGTTCTGCCATCTCTCACCCTGTCTTGATAAGATCGATTGAAAAATGATTTCTGAACTGTACTGAGAAGCTTCCAGTTCTTTAGAATAAAGTGAACGGATAAGCTGAGCTTTACGGGATGGATAATCGTGCATTTCCTTAGTGGCCCTAAATTCTGGATTATATGCTAGCCCCTGATCCATGCTGATAACCTGTTTATTCAGTTCTTCAATGAAATTTTCTAGTTTATAGGAAATCATAAACCTAACACCCCTCTGTTTAGTAATTTATCTGGATCAACTTTTTCTTTGAGAGCCTTCATTAAATAGAGGCCTGCTTCTCCATGTTCTTCTTCCATCCAGGGTGCTTTAGCCTTACCAATACCGTGGTGGTGAGAAACATTTCCACCATTTGCCAGGCTTGCTTCAACTGCCAGCTTCAAACACTTTCTGTACAATTCTTCTCCTTTATAATCATCTTCAGTTTTTGCATGAAAAATAACATAAACACTGGCACCTGTGTGATAAAAGTGTGAAAAATGACAGTCTACATAGTCACAGAAAGGTTCAAGTGCATTTCTCATCTCTCTCCAGACAGCTTCTATTTTATCCCAGGGAGCTGCTACTTCTATCGCATCAGCTGTACCACCTTTTTTGCGGTCATAGTCGAGCATACCCTTTGTTGAAAAACGACTTTCAAACCACTTATTGCCGCCTTCTTCTCCCTTATAATTAGCACCATAGGCCAGACAGGTTTCTTTCACTTTTTTTCTCTCAAGCTCTACCATCTCTGTCAGACCTTCATAACCGAGAAAGAGTACACACATTCCTTTTTCATAACCTAATGCCTTAATTTTTGGCTTAGACTCTATCTCATCATAAAGCCTGACAACCGGAGGTCTGATTCCCTGCCGCATAAAATTCCGCACAGCCTCTAAACCAGAATGGGTATCAGGAAATGTAAAAGCTTCAAAAGCTCTTTTTTCGGGCAGCGGATATATTTTCATCTCTACCTCTGTGATAATTCCGTAAACTCCCTCACTGCCGATAAAAAAATACTTAAGATCTGGGCCAGAAGATCTGCGTGGTGCCTTATGTGTAGACAGCACCTGACCATCTGGGAGTACTACCCGCAGTGAATTTACCATATCATCCATTTTCCCATATTTAGTAGAAAATGTTCCTATAGCATCTGTTGCTGCCATTCCACCAAAAACAGCACTCTGAAATGACTGGGGATAATGACCGCTTGTATAACCTTTTTCATTCAGCAGATTTTCAAATTCCGCTCCGGTCAGGCCTGCACCGGCAACTGCTGTACAATTTGTGGGATTAATCTTAAACTTGCGCAATTTTTTAGTATCGATCATTATTTCCTGTTCTTCAGCTATAGTACCTCCAACAATACCTGAACCTCCTCCATAAGGAATCAGGCTTACCTTTTTTTGATAGGCCTCTGCCAGCAGCTTAGAAATATCCTCTTCGCTTTCAGGTACGATTACTGCATCAGGTAAATATTTATAGTGATCCTGGAGAATCCATTTGTATTCGACCGGAAATGTTGCATGTGCATAGATCAATCTTTCTTCCTTTTGAGTGTAGATATCAAGCTGAGGCATTTCTTTTTTTATTTCTTCTATGTACTCTTCATTTATTTTTTTCAATTTTACACACCTCGTCTATTATAGTTAGGAATATTGTAAACTAAATATCAGTCATTTTTAAGTGCAAGAAAGTGGTGCTGATAGATTTCGCTGTTGTAAAAAGCTTCCGTAAAAAATAGTATTCTTCCCTCTTTGGTATAGCCTATTTGGTTTCTCTGTAGTATTGGAATTTTATGATCAACCCTGAACAGCTCCTCCATTTTCGGATTACTGATCTGGGCTATCACATATTCTCGGCTGTAGGCTATACTTCTGCCTGATTTCTTTTTGATAAGTGAATAGAGTGAGCCTCCCTGATAATCTTCTACATTTATCTTGGTTTCTTTGGTTAAATATGTTCTCAAATAGATCATCGGCTTATTCTCTACTCCAAGTAATCTTTTTAATAATAAAATCTGGCTCCCATAATAATCCTCAATACCGCTGAAATTATTAAAAAACTTCTCCGGCAGCTCTGTTACCTCCCATTCGCTCAAAAAGCTCATCGGCTCTAATCCTTTATTCCTCATCTTTGCATGAAAACCCTGATATTGATTTAAAGCAGATTTAATATACTGAATAGATTGATTAATCACTTTGACTCCTTTTGACCTTTCTTTAACAACAAAGCCTTCATCCTCAAGCTCTTCTAAAGCTCGTCTGACTGTAATTCTGCTGACATCATATTCCTCGCAAAGCTCTCTTTCTGTAGGAAGGTAACTACCGATTGCAAATTTATCATTTTTAATCTTATCGGCAAGTGATTCTTTTACCTGCAGATATAATGCTTTTTCAGACATGTGCCCTCCCCCTATATATTACAATTTTTAAGATTGTTATAATGATTTTCTTTAATTATAATAACTTTTTTATAAATTGTCAATAATATTTTGAAAATTTAATCAAAAAGAAAAGGTACCAGGCACCTTAATCGCGATTAAGGTGCCTGGTACCAACAGATTTCAACAAATATTTTAGCTGCTGTATTCATAACCCTTACTTCTAACAGTATCTTCCTCTAGATTACTCCTGTGAACTAAAGCATAAAGATATTCTTTATCAGCAAAATTAATCGGCCTCAGATAAAGCTCTACCTCTTCCACATTTCCTGCTGAAGTCTGATGTTCGGCCAAAATATATTTTCCTTTATGTTTTTTAGCTGACAGCAGTTCTTCTATTATTTCATCTTCAGATTTGAGGCTTATATCACTGAGCTCCATGCTGAGCAGAGTATTCTTCTGCCAGCCGTAGAATTCTAAAGCAGCTGGATTAGCATCAATGATATTTCCATTATCGGGGTCGATAATCAGCATTTTAAGATTTTTATTATAAAATAGAGCTCTGTATCTTCTTTTAAAATCATTATATTTTGTTTTTGCTCTTTCAACTTCACTAATATCTCTGTAGACAAAGTAATAACCTTTTTCATTTTCACTCAGCTTTATTGAAAAAGCCTGAACAGCAGTGCTAATTTTATCTCCAGATTTTTTCTTCTGATATGTTTTGGTAGAAATCTCATCTCCCTGGCTGAGCTTCTCTATAATTTCTTTCATCTCTTCAGCATTTTCGGCAGGTGTCAGGATATCTTTAATATTAAAGCCAAGCACCTCATTTTCATTATAACCGAACATGCTCAGAAAATATTCATTTACCTTTAAAATATTGAATTTGTGATCAAGCATAACCATACCCTGATCAAGGTGAGTAAACAGCTGATCAAAATATTCTGGATCTTCTAAGGTTATTTCCTGTGACTCCAGTTCACTAAACTTATCTTCAACCTCAGATAATATATTCAGATTTTCCTTTTCAAGCACTTCTAAAAATACATCGACAACTTCTGGTGAAAACTGAGTACCTTTGTTTTTTCTCATTTCGATTATAGCTTTTTCTTTAGAAAGAGATTTTCTGTATGATCTGTTGGAAGTCATAGCATCCCATGCATCTGCGGCACTTAAGATTTGAGAAATCAGTGGTATTTCTTCTCCTTTAAGGCCTTCTGGATATCCCCTGCCATCCCATTTTTCGTGGTGATAAAGGACATATTTTGATAAATCTTTGAGGACAGGAGAATCAGATAAAGCACGGCTTCCCCAGACCGGATGTTTTTTTACAAGGTCATATTCATCATCATCGAGTTTAGTTCTTTTATTTATCATTCTTAGTGGAATTAAAAGTTTACCTATATCATGGACCATCCCAGCCCAGTAGGCATCCAGGGCCATCTTATTCGGCAGGCCCATTTTTTCTGCAATTACAAGAGATAAATTAGCAACACTTTCTGAATGACCCTTTGTATAGAAGTCGTACATCTCCAAAATATTAATGATTGATGATATCAATTCTTTAGTAAATCTCCCCTGCAGACTGTCATACCGTTTATAGGCAAAAAATGAAGATGCAAGTGTAGAAAAAGATCTTAAAATTGATTTACTGGTATTGGAAAAAGTACAGTTATTGTCGGAAGCAATATCAAGTGATATGCGTCCGATTATATTATCATCTACTCTAATATCTATATATAGTGATTCTTTAATCGGATGTAGTGCCTTTAAAAATGACTCTTTAGCATCTTTGCTCAGCAGGTTTAAATTGATGGAATAGTCTTTGGAATGATAAACACCTTCGGTCTCATTCTTAAAAACAGCGTTTTTTTCTATTTTGATTTTTTTTAAAATATTAAAGTTATGACCAATTGTATTAACAAACCTTATTTTTTCACCTTCGAAGATATATATTTTGCCGTAATCAGCCTCTGGAACTATATCAACCGCATTTTGCAGCAGCCTTGTCAGAAATTCTTCTTCACCTGCTTCTGTATCTTCATTCAGTTCAGAAACAGTATTTATCATATTCACGAATCTTTTATTTAACTTATTTAATTCATTAAATGACCTATCCAACTTTTTATTTGTAACATTTATTTTCTGATTGGACTGTTTGAGCTGCTCATTTTTCTCCTGCAGTTCTTCTTTCCGGCTTTTTAGGTTATCAGTATAATATTTGATCAGAAAATAGAAAACCACTGAGGTAGTAATGACAAAAAAGGCACCATTATATTTCTGGAAAAGAACAAGCCGATCAGAATCAGCAGCCAGAATCAATAAAATATCATCACTAAAATAGGTCCAGCTTAAACCGATGATTAAATATATTAAAATAATCAGCTTTTTATTTTTTAGGTTGAACAATTTTATCACCTCAGTTTTCCCGCCATCTCTGCTTTTATAATTCAAGGTAAGTGAAAAATATCCTTTTAAATATAAAGGTACCAGGTACCTGCATTTATCGACATAATACGACCAACTAGAGATTATATCAATTCTAAAAATAGTTCAATCAGCTTGGGGTCAAACTGGCTGCCTGCACATCTCTTTAGTTCTTCTCTCGCTTCTGCTTCAGTCATCGCTTCTTTGTAAGGTCTGCCGCTTACCATTACATCATAAGAATCGACAATTGCCAGGATTCTTGAGAGCAGTGGTATCTCCTTCCCGGTTAATCCTTCAGGATAACCGCTGCCGTCCCAACACTCATGGTGATAAAGAATTTCTGCAGCAATATGTGCAAAGTCTTCGATATTTGAGGTTATCCTGTAGCCGACCTCTGTATGTTTTTTGATCTTTTCCCATTCTTCATTAGTTAATTTGTCACTTTTATTTAAAATTTCTTCTGGAACTGCTATTTTACCTATATCATGCATCTGTGTCAAAAGATAGAGTTTGTCCAGTTCAGATGAATTCAAACCAACTTCCTGGCCAAATCTGCCTGCAATTTTACTCATGCGTCCTACATGTTCTTCTGTTTCTGAACTTTTAGCTCTTAGTGAGGTTAAAAATGCAGAAAGCACACTGCTTCTTGCACTTTTCCTGTTTGAAATCTTATTCTTGTACATTCTATCTTCTGCCTGACTTAAGATCTTAAATATATCTTCATCCTGACTGGTCTTTGCAGCAGTACCAAGTGAAATAGAAACCCCAAGTGCACTCTTCCTCTCCTCACTTTTCTTATAAATTCTCTCAATTATTTCTTCACTTGCATCAAGCTCAGTTTTTGGAAGTAAGATTACAAATTCATCTCCTCCCCAGCGGGCCAGAATATCCTCGCTCCTGCATGATTCATTGATAATATCGGCTGCCTCTTTGATCAGCTCATCACCCTTAAAATGTCCGTAGCTGTCATTGATCAGTTTGAGGTTATTTAAATCCCCCATGATAATGCTGATCGGCAGCTGTCTTTTGGTATCGATTCTCTGCAGCTCTGCTTCCAAAAACGCCCGATTATAGAGGCCTGTCAGCTTATCATGAAAACCATTATATCTCAATTTTTCTTCAATTTCTTTTCTATCACTGATATTTTTTAAAAAACCATCAATTATAAATTGACCATTTGTAAAGCTTCTGCTGATC
>JAXKWB010000143.1:0-11359 GCA_036172385.1 Halanaerobiales bacterium
ACATTAAATACATCCTGTTATTGGAAGCAGTATGGCTAAAATAAATTTCCTGATTGTTAAATAAAATCTCTGCTTCCCCATTTTGAGATCTATTTAGGTCTTTTTCTGCTATGGAAATTAAATCCGGATAAGAATTCAAAATTGAGTCCCAGGCGATTTCATCATTTAAGTTTTCCAGACTAAACATTAAAAGCTGCTGCTTATTGAGAGCTTTAATTTTGAGTTCAAGCTCTGAATTATCTAATAGGTCAGTTATAATCTCTTTTAATGTCTGAAAATGTAAATGCTCAGACCATAAATTCTGATTTAAAAACTCCTCAATTTCAGCTGCTTCTGCATTATTATTTTCCTGATCCAGAATACAGTTAATAATCTCTCCTGCAGGTCTTTCCACTAACAAAAATGTAATATCATCTTTACCTGGATTATCATTAGTAAACTTATAAAAATCAGTGCGAATTAAATCTTTTAAAAATGGTGCCGGCAGAAATTTATATTTTTTTAAAATTCCCTGCAGCTGCTGAAAATACTGCTGCTGACCATTGCTCTGTTCCAGCAGGCCATCTGTAGAAAGCATTAAGGTATTATCTTTGTCAAAATTAAGAGTCTGTTCCTCCCGGCTGTCTGGAAGAGCACCCAGAGCTGCAGAAATGGGAAGTCCACCAATATTTATTTCCGCCACCTGCTCCCCCTGGTCCAGTTTATAGATTGGATATTGAAAACCACCACTGCTGTAATTTAAGGTTCCTTTTTTCCTGTCCAGGACAGCAATAAATAGACAGACCAGATAATCATCAGGGAAATTTTCATTCTGATAACGCTGGTCAATGTAGTTCATCAATTTACTGGTTGATATTTTCTCGCCCGGACTGTGCCTCAGTTTAAAATAGTTTTCAATACTGTCATTAACAAAGATTGATAAAAGTGTACTGTCAATTCCATGTCCGGAAACATCGAAAAAATAAAGCAAATACTGATCAAAAAAAGAAGCCAGAGCTCCATGATCTATTTTAAAAACATTATAATAATCCCCACCAATATACTCGGCCGGTTGATAGTAATCACTGATAAAATAATCAGCTGGCTCAGCTAATTTATCAGGCAGCATTCGCTGGTGAATATTTCTGGCCTTTTTAAGTTTTGATTTAAGATCATCTTCCAGTTCTTTAATTTTACCCTGCTGTTCTTTTAATTTTAAGTTTTTAATTTCTGCCTGAAATTCTAATTTTTGAAAATCTTTTTTATAAATCATGATTTTAACTGCCAGTCCTATAATTAAAGCTGTCATTAAAAATAAAAGCAGCATTAATAATAAATTCATAAGGCCCATCCTTCTAGAATCATTATATTTTAAAAATTAAGTTCTGATAGCTTTAATTATATAATTTTAAGCTCAAAAAATCAATGTCTAGCCGCCATTGAATAAATTAAGCTTCAATTTCTATGACCTTATTTAAATGGATCATCTCAAACATGTTTTTAATATAATCACTTTTTACATTTCTAATAATTAAAGTACCCCCTTTTTCTTTTAACTTTTTCTGGAAAAGCAGCAGTTTACCCAGACCTGAACTATCAATACTCTCAACCTCAGAAAAATCTAATATCACCTGTTTAAAATCCTGCTCAAATACCTGCAGCAGTACTTCTTTTAATTGCTGAGAGTTTGAAAAATCTATATCTCCCTGTGGACTAATTACAACTTTACTGCTGTCAATTTCTGTTATTTTACTTTCCATTCTTATCCCCCATTTTTTATTAAGTTACTTCAAATCTAAGTATTTTTAATTTAGACTGCATTTTTCAGGACAGAAATAACATCTGCATCCAGTTTCAATTCCTGCTGCATCTCATCAATAATTTCTACAGCTTTAGCAATCGAAAAAGCCGACCGATAAGGCCTGTCCTCAGTCAGCGCCTGAAAAACATCACTAACTGCCATAATTCTACTTCCCATATTTAAATCTTTTCCCTGGATTCTAAAAGGATAGCCGGTTCCATCCAGTCGTTCATGGTGAAAACCTGCCCACTGCGGTATACTTCCCAGGCCCTCAATCTTATCTAACAGTGTATAAGTATAAAATGTATGCTGTTTTACCACTCTATATTCTAGTTCTGTCAGCTCTCCCCTTTTTTCGATAATCTCATTGGGAACAATTAACTTTCCCAGATCATGAAATAGGCCGGCAATTCTAACTGCTCTCTGCTCCTCTAAACTGTAACCCAGATCATTTGTAAGCATGGCAGCAATGGTTGCTACACCTGAACTGTGGCGGGAGGTGAAGGGGCTGACTCGATCAATTAAGTGAGCGACTATGCTGGCCAGTGATTCCAGATCACTTAAGTTAATATTAGTTCTGGTTTTTTGACCCCATCTTTCCAGAATATTATTATATTCTTTTACCTTTAAATTAAGCCAGAAAGATTCTTTCTGGGCCAGAGCAGAAAATATTTTTACCAGCTCTGGATCAAACCAGCTTCCAGATTTAGCATTAATCTCCCGGCTGATTCCTTCCACCTGATTTAAGATAAATGTAGCTGGCTTAATCAGTGATTCAATTCTATCTGCCAGATGAATAATTCTGCTGGCCAGAGGAATTTTACTTTTTCTAACTAAATTGAAATTTTTTCCATTCCACTTGTGATGATGATAATGAATAATATCAGCCAGATCAGGCATAAAAGTTAATTTTTCTATCAGCTCTGAGCCAAGCTTACAGTGGGATTCGGCAAGTTCCAGATCTATCTGGAAAACCTTTTTTGCTTTTGCCTTATTTTCATAATCCACGATACCTACATCATGAACCAGAGCTGCCAGCACAAGTTGATTTAGCTCCTCTGCCTCCAGTTCCAGCAGGCCCCCAATTTCCAGGGCAATGTAAGCGACTCTGCGGGAATGATCCAGAATTTCAAAATTTCCCATATCTAAAGCACTGGAAAGAGTAATAAAAAGTTCACTTAACCTCATTTCCGAATTGGGAAGATTACCTAATTTTTTTATTTCAACATTTTTTTCTCCATTTTTAGTCTGTCTCAAAATAATAGCCCCCCCAATAAATAATCTAATTATCGTTAACCTGATTGTCCTCAACTACTTATCTTTTAAATGCTCTTTTAAAGCTTCATATCGAGAACTAAGAAGTTTCTCATGTCCTATCTCATCTTTAATCAGCTGTTCAAAAAGAGCTTTTGCCTGCTCATCATCAGTCTGTTCTTTTAAATATTGATATTTTTTTTGAGCCGCAATCTCATCCTCAATAGCTTCTAATAATCCTTCTAAAACTGGGTCCATATTTATCCCTCTTTCTTTTTTAATTTTTAAATAATCAGCAAAATATAAGTACTTTTTTAAACCTAAGATTTTATCAAATCTTTTAAAACGATTCAAAAATAAATATCACTTAGATATCATAATAATACTATTAAACATCAACAGAGAAGCACCTGCATTTTTCGACAAAAAACCCCAAATTTAACAAATCATAATCAAATATGTTTGAGTATAAATTTAGGGGAATAATAAATATTTAATTTTAGCTCAATAATATCATTACCAGAGTAAAATTGTCAAGTTTAAAAATAGCTGAAAATCTGCTGCCAGAGTAAGAGAACTGTCATAAAGATTGGAATCCATAATAACTGCACTGTAAAATCCTGATAAACAAAATCATGTAATTTTTTAGAAGCATTAAAAATTGCATTATAGAAAAAAGTTTCGAATATTTTCTCAGTATCAAATTTAACACTTTTGCGGCTTAAACCATATAAAAAATTTAAAAATAGCTGCAGGTAATTTTCCAGCGAAAGATTTCTTCTTGCTTCAATCTTAAAACCACTGTGATTATAAAATAAATAGGCTGAAAATCCCAGATAAATCAGGGTGTCACGCAGTCCAGTTAAAAGGTGAAAATCCTTTTCTGCCAGACTTGATAAAATCACTCCCGGCATCTCCGGCCAGAAACCAATAATAATAATTCCCAGCATCCCTGTCAGGAGAGCCAGAACCTCCTGAGTATAAATTTGATAATGGTTATAGTTCTGTTTTAAATCAGCAAAAAAAGTGCTGTAGTCCTGATCCTTAACAAAAAGCCAGTAAAGCACCCTGCCTGCATAAAGAAAACTTAAAAGTCCCAGCAGAAAGAAAACTGCCGCTGTCAGCAAACCAGAAGTCTGAGCAGATTTAATTAAATATTTACTGTTATAACCGGCTGTAAAAACTACAGCTGCCAGAGAAGCAAAACTCAGAATTGTAGCAGCCGAGGTAAGCGGCCGTCGGCTGGCAGCATCTTTAAAATCATAAATAATCCTGCTCCCATATTCTCTCTGCCAGATACCACTGCTGATAAAGAGAGTAGTTTTGGCAAATCCATGGGCAATAATATGCAGCACCGCTCCATAAAAAGCATACTGACCTCCGGTACCAATGGCCAGAGCAATAAAACCCAGCTGACTGACTGTAGAATAAGCCAGCATAATTTTTAAATCAGCAGAACGCAGAGCCTGCCAGCCGGCATAAATAATCATTGCCAGTCCCAGCAGAAAAAGAAAAGTATTTCCCGTTTCCATCGGAATAATTTTCAGCAAAAATATGTAGCCCAGCTTAACTACCCAGCCGGATAAAATTGCACTAACTGGTGCCGGGGCCTCAGAGTGAATTGGAGGCAGCCAGAAATGAAATAAAAAGAGACCACTTTTCATCCCAATCCCCATAATTAATAAAAACTGCAGCGGCACCGAATCAATGACTCCAATCTCTGTATAACCAAAAGCGTTTGCCGCCAGGGCTCCAAAGAGTAGAATACTGCTGCCGCTGAACTGAATTACAAAATACTGGCGCACCAGCTTCCAGTCACTCCAGGCCAGCATAAAGGTAGTGGACAGAGTTACCATCTCCCAGGCAAAAAGGAAGAAAAACCAGTCATTTGTTAAAACTACAACTAGAGTACTTAATAAATAAACTACAGTCAGGGCATAATACCAGAACTTATTTTCTCTGATATAATTCCAGGCTGCCAGAGCTGTCATCAGAGTTAAAATTACTCCTACCTCAGCCAGCAGAGGAAAAAAACTTTCAAATTGAAAACTTGCTAAAAACTGCTGCCAGATAACAGCCATAGTTTAACCTCCCAGAACTAATTCTATATATCTTTCTACATTTATTATACTATCAATTGACATTCTAAGTGGTAGATCAAAAAATCTAAAACCGAGACCAAAACCTAAAATAATTGCTGTATAGGCATAAGTAATAAAACTTACTATTTTCTCTCTGTATAAAACTGATAAAAGTGGTCTGCTGAAAATCTCCTCTTTTAAATCAGCTTCAGTTAATTTAACCTCTTCAAAACCCTTGGCTATGTAGCGCAAATAATAAATAACCGCTGTCAGACTGCCAAAGATAACTATAAATGCTCCAAAAAAGCTGCCTGACTCTAAAAAAGCCATTAATACATACCATTTACTGGCAAAACCGAGCAGAGGAGGCATTCCAATCATACTTAACAATAGTAATATAAAGGCAATAAATACTGATCTATTTCTAATCCCTACTCCTTTAAAGTCACGATAGGCATGTGAACGGGTATACTGCAGCAGATAACCACAGGCTACAAAAAGTCCTGCCTTCATAAACATGTGGCTGATAATGTGCAGGAGGCCTCCATAAAAACCAGCCTCAGTATTCAGCATAATTACAGCCAGAATCATACCGATATGGCCAATACTCGAATAACCTAATAAACGTTTAATATTATTAGACTGCAGAGCAAATACATGGCCCAAAAATGAAGAAAGCAGGGCCAAATTAAGCAGCAATATATCTAAATTTAAAGTTACCAGAGTCTCAAAGCCAATTACAGTCCAGAAGATCCTGATAAAAATATAAAGATAAACCTTTGATAAGACACCTGATAAAACAGCAGTCACTGGTGATGGTGCTGTATCATAACTTTTAGGCAGCCAGAACAGAAAGGGGAAAATACCCATTTTGATTAAAATTGCTGTCAGAAAAATAGCTGAAATAAAAAGCTGAATCCCGCTTTCCAGGGAAGCAAAATTCTGGGAGATATCTGCCATATTTAAAGTCCCCAGATTGAAATAAATCAAAAGTACTCCCAGAAAAAAAAGTAAGCCTGCCAGAATATTATAAATCAAATATTTGATTGCGGCTGCACTTGCTTCCTGACTTCTTTTAAAACCAATCAGAGCCCCGGAGGTTATAGTCAGCATTTCGATAAAAACATAAATATTGAAGATATCTGCAGTTAAAACAACCCCCATCGACGCAGCTGTTATTAAAAAGTAAAGTACATAATATTTACCCTCATGATGTCCGATATAACCAATAGAATAAATAACTATCAGAAAAAGACTCAAAGCTGTAATTACAGCAAATAAAAGACTCAGACCATCCATTGCCAGAGAAATACCAATTGGCGGCTGCCAGCCCCCGAGATAATACTGCAGAAAAAAATCTCCCTTTTTAAGGCTCTGAAAATTATTTACTATAATACTTATAATTAAATATGATTCCAGCAAAATTCCTAGCAGTACAAAAAAGCGCCTTAGTTTAGCATTAATCAGATCAATAAAAGGAATTAAAAAAGCCGTAGCCAGAGGTACTAAAATTAAAAATAAAATTTTAATATCCATTAATCAACCTCCCAGAACAAGCTCTATATATTTCTGCGGATTTAACAGTTCAAAAATTGCTGTATTAATCGGAATTTCAAAAAACTTATAACCCAGACCAAAGAAAATAATCAGCAGGGTAAAAAGATAAATAATATTTTTCATGATATTTGTAGATTTAAAAAAGACTTTTAAAGAAACAAGTTCTTCCCGCAGAGTTTTGTTTTCAGTTTTTACGGTCTCATAAGCCTGAGAAATATAACGCAGATAATATATAAGAGCAATTATACTACCAGCTCCAACTACAAAGGCACCAAAATAATGACGGGCTTCTAAAAAAGCAAGCAGCACAAACCACTTACTAACAAAACCAATCAAAGGCGGCATTCCAATTGTTCCCAGACAGATAATTATAAAGGCAATAAAGACCAGCCTGTTTTTATGACCAATTCCCTTTAAGTCATCTATATGATGAGAAAGGGTTGTTCTGAGCAGATAACCACTGCTTAAAAAAAGTCCAGACTTCATCAGCATGTGCGCAATAATGTGCAGCAGTCCTCCATAAAAAGCTGCTTCTGTATTCAGCATTAATACTGCTAAAATCATACCAATATGACCGATACTGGAATAGGCAAGCATTTTCTTTAACTTATCTGCCTGCAGGGCAAAAACATGACCAATCAGACTGGAGACTAAGGCCAGATCCAGCACAAAAGCACTCAAATGCAGCTCTACTAAAAAATCAAAGGCGATCATCGTCCAGAATAACCGCATAAATATATAAAGATAAACCTTTAAGAGTACTCCCGAAAGCAGAGCGCTGATCGGTGCTGGACAGGCACTGTGTGCCCGCGGCAGCCAGAAATGGATGGGGAAAATCCCCAGCTTAATAATTAAAGCCAGTAAAAAGAAAATAATAATTGTTAGCTGCATTGGTGTAGAAATTAGAACAAAAGACTCAGCTACTGCAGCCATCTTAAGGGTTCCCAGGTTAAAATAAATAAGTATAATCGAAATAAAGAAAAATACGCCTCCAGTAATCCCATAAAATAAATACTGCATCGCAGCTCTGGTCGTCTTCTCTGTTTTTTTAAATGAAATTAAAGGAGTTGTAAAAATTGTAATAGCCTCAATAAATAAATACAATGTAAATAAATCTGCAGTTAAAATACTGCCCTGAATCGAGGCTAAAACAAGGAAAAAAAAGGCAAAATATCTGCTTTCCTTATCTCTAATATACTGAGTTGAAAAAATAACAATAAAAAATACAGCCGCTGTCACAATTAAAGAAAATAAAAGGCTCAGATTATCCATGGCAAAATTAATTACAAAAGGTGGATTACTATAGCCAATGGTATACTGCAGAAAAAAATTAGAGTTTTTGACTGCTTCAAAATTAAGAAAAAATAAAGAAAAAACTAAATAGAGCTCTATTCCAGCTCCCGTAACTGCCAGAATATTTCGAGTCCGCTGCTTAAAAGAAGAACTAAAGGCCATAAACACTGCAATCACTGCAGGCAGAGCAATCAATAAAATAAGTTCAATATTCATCCAGCTCATCAGTCATTCAGCCCCTCTATTTTTTCTCTATCAATAGTACCACTAAATTTATTTAATTCTATAATCAAGGTTAAAAGTAAAGCAGCTGTACTGGCTCCAATTACAATCCCGGTTAAGGTCAAGGCCTGAGGTACTGGGTCATTAAACTTTGTTACTTCTTCTCCCAGCTTATGGATAGAAACTTCTCCTCCCACATCTGAAAAAGAAATAACCCAGAAAAAAACGGCTGCCTCCATTATATTGAGTCCGATAACATTTTTAATTAAGTTTGTTTTCATAATTAGAGCGTAAAAGCCCAACATAAAGAGGATAATAAAGATTAAATTATTGAACATTAAAAATCCTCCTCAAAAGTTTTCTGGATCATACTGTAAAAAATAATGGCCAGTCCCGCACCAACTTTAAAACCTACTCCAATATTAATATAGGGAATACTGCCTGCAGAAATCAGAGTCCCGGTTTCTGCAGTTAAAAAGCCTAGATTTTGTAAAAAAGCACCCTCCATCAAAATTCCGGCCAGACCCAGACCTAAAAAGGTCAGAGCTCCTCCTGTCTCCAGAGCAGTCTTGGTCTGAGGACTGTAGCGGCGGTAATCAAAAGCACTACCATAAACAATACTAAAAATAATAGAAATAGCAGCCAGAATCACTCCTCCCTGAAAACCTCCTCCAGGTGTCAGGTGACCGTGAGACATTATATATAGTCCGAAGAGGGCAATAAAAGGAGTCATAATCCCCAGGGTTCTTTTGACAATAAAAGACAGTCCCTTAGAAGAAACAGGCAGCATTTTTCGGGACAAAATAAGGACAATCCCACTGACCGCTCCAAAAATAACCGTACTCTCTCCCAGTGAATCAAAAGCCCGATAGTCATAAAGAACCGCGGTAATTAGGTTAAGAGATCCTGTATCTTTAAGTCCAGATTCAATTATATAATTAGAAAGGCCAAGATTTAAACCCTGATAAGCCGGCATCAGAGCAAAACTTCGATAAAGAGCAAAAGCAACTCCCGCCAGCACAAATGAGACTAAAGCTTTTTTCATTAACTTATTCAAAATTTCCACCTCCGGCTGAGTTTCAGTCGGAATCTCCATGTCTTATCTGACTGATTGCACTCATAAAAATTGCTGTATTTAAGCCAGCCCCAATAACTGCTTCCGCCAGAGCTACATCTGCAGCTTTATGCAGCAGATATAGAGCTGTTAAAATCAACGAAAAAATAGATAAAAAAATTATAGAAATTAACTCTTCATCAAAACGCACTGCCATCAAAGCAGAAAAAACTAAAAAAATAACTAAGATTATCTCCAGCACTGCCATTAAACATCTCTCCCCAGATAATCAGAATAAGCATCAATCTCATATTCTTTTGGTAGAGCAATTTCTCTTTTATAAGAAGCCCTGGCAATAGCATGAGTTGCCATCGGATTGGAAAAAAGAAAAAAGATCCCGATCAAAATAATCTTGGCACTTAAAAAGAAATCCCAGACATAAATTGCAGTTCCCATAGTTACCAGCACCGCAGATATTGTCAGCACCACGGCTGCGGCGTGCATCCGGGTATAAACATCTGGAAATCTCAGCAGACCCAAGACGGTAACTATAGCAAAAGCAGCTCCGGTTCCCATTAAAAGATAGGCAGCTATTAATCTAATTGTCATTATCTATACAGCTCCCCGTGTTCAAAGTATTTAGCATAAATCAACATATCAATAAAAAGCAAAACAGCATAGGCAAGCACAATATCTATTAAAAGTACAATATCATATTCCAGAGCGATCATCAGCATCACCAGAGACATAAAAATACCAATTGTATCAGCGCCAATCAACCTGTCGGTAATGGTCGGTCCCACCACAACTCTGTATGAAACAATAATTGAAAGCAGACTAAAAAAAATTGCAAAGCCGATAATCATTTAAAAATCACCCCTACCCAGCGTTCAAAACGAGCAATTATTTTCTTTTTCAGTTCGGCCTCTTCCAGTGTTTCTACATCAATCCAGTGAATATAGTAAGCACTTTCGCTTCTGTCATAATCGAGAGTTAATGTTCCCGGAGTCAGCGTAATCAGGTTGGCCAGCAGACTTAAACCAGTAATATCTGTCAGTTCAGTTTTTACTTTTACGATTCCAGGATTAAAGGAAGGATTTTTTTCAAAAACATGTTTAGAAACTTTGAGAGCAGCAGTTATTGCTTCATAAAAAAATACAGGAATAAATAATAACAAAAGTGCCAGCTTACGCAGATAGTGATACCAGGGAAGTTTGCGGTGAACTTCCCTGAATAACAGATCACTAAAGAAAAATGTTATCAGAAGTGAAGCTGCACTGCCTACTATTAAAATATCTGCTGTTATTTTTCCTGCAAAGATAAACCAGACAATTAACAAAAAGATAAAAGCAGAAAATTTCTGCAGCATTTAGGCACCTCCAGCCATTATTTTAATGCACTCTGATAAATATTTAAAACATCTTCTTTATCTAATTTAACAAAATTACCAATCGGACCATTTTCAGTAGCTTTTTCAGCCATTTCTTCCAGCCGGTCAGCAGGAATATCAAGTTCCTCTAAAGTAACCGGCATGCCAATTGAGCTAAAGAATTCCTTTGTCTTTTTAATTCCCTGACGGGCAGTCCATTCTAAATCTTTAAAATCAGGGTCAACATCCCAGACCCGGACGGCAAACTGGGCAAAACGCTCCAGATCATGCTGATAAACATAGTTCATCCAGGCTGGAAAAACAACTGCCAGACCTGCTCCATGAGCTATATCGTAAATTCCACTTAGTTCGTGCTCAATTCCATGTGAGGACCAGTCTTCTTCTCTACCTGTACCCAATAAATTATTATGAGCAATTGTTCCAGTCCACATTATTTCAGCCCGGGCAGCATAATCTTCATTATTCTCTATCGCCTGCGGCACATTTTTAATAATGGTTTTTAAAGCTGACTCGGATAATCTATCTGTTAATTCCACATTTTCGGTATTGGTAAAATATCTCTCCATGATGTGGGCCATTATATCAGCTGCCCCACAGGCTGTCTGATAATCCGGCAGCGTAAATGTAAGCTCCGGATTCATAATTGCAAACTCTGGTCTAATTAAATCAGAACCGATATCTCTTTTGTACATCCCGTCCATTTTTGTTACTACCGCAGCTCCACTGGA
>JAXKWB010000144.1:0-7015 GCA_036172385.1 Halanaerobiales bacterium
TTATTAAAATGCTCGTTTTCTCTCTGAAGACACTCTTCAGGTTGGGCAGGAAAAGATCAGAGGTGATAAAATTGCGATTGCTACCGGTGCCAAACCAAAAGATCTCGATTTTCCAGGAGCAGAGTATGCGCAGACCAGCACAGACTTTCTTAATATGAAGGAAATGCCGGAGTCTCTACTTTTTTATTGGAGGTGGCTATATTGCCTTTGAATTTGCTTATATAGCTGCTCGCTGTGGTGCTGAAGTGACAATTGTCCACTGCAGTAAAGCTCCATTGAAAAACTTTGATCTGGATTTAGAAAAAGCTAATATCTCTTATACTAAAAAAGGAATTGAAGTTCATGAGTATCTTCAGAGTACAACTAATTTCAGAGTTTATGCTGCAGGAGATGCCGCTGACTCTCCGGGAGTACCTCTGACCCAGGTCGGTGTTCTAGAAGGATATACGGCTGCTAGCAATATAATTAAGGCAGAGCATAAAATTGTGGAGTATCCCCCTATACCAACAGTAGCTTTTACTTTACCAACAATGGCCTCGGTAGGATTAACTGAAGCAGCAGCAAAAGCGGAGTTCTATAATTACCGTGTTAATTATAAAGAAACTGAGACAGTTTTAGGTGCTCATTTAATTGGCCCAAATGCTGAAGAGACAATTAATATGTTTGCAATGTTCATAAAAACTGAAATTCCAGTAACGGAAATTAAAAAAATGATATTCTCTTATCCAACTCTGTCTTCTGATATTTCTTATATGCTGTAAATAGCAGTTTTTACTGGTAAATAAATCAGGTAAAATTGAGTAATTAATTTATGAATTAGAGTTTTGCTTGTAAAATACTTAACAGTGTATTATAATTAATTTAACATAAACGCGGATAATTAATATCTAAGTTAATGAGGAGGCTGAAAAATGGAGTTAAATGAAAAACAGATTAGGTTATGTGAAGAAAATACCGAAGATTTTTCTGATTTAAAGGCTTTATTTATTAACTGCACTCTAAAAAAATCACCAAAGACCTCAAACACAAGGGGTTTAATGGATGTAGCAAAGGCAATTATGGAAAAGAATGAGGTTGAGGTTGAAGTGGTGAGAGCAGTTGATTATGAGATTGCTCCTGGAGTCTGGCCTGATATGACTAAACAGGGTCTTGAAAAGGATGACTGGCCTCAGATATTCGAAAAAGTTATGGCAGCAGATATTTTGATTTTAGGTACTCCAATCTGGCTGGGAGAAAAATCTTCAGTCTGTCAGCGTGTAATTGAGAGATTATATGGACAGTCAGGAGAACTTAATGATAAAGGACAGTATGCCTATTATGGAAGAGCAGGAGGCTGTATAGTTACTGGAAATGAAGATGGAATTAAACACTGTGGGATGGGAATTTTATATTCTCTACAGCATCTCGGTTTTACAATTCCTCCTCAGGTAGATGCAGGCTGGATTGGCGCAGCTGGACCGGGACCTTCTTATTTAGATGATAATTCAGGTGGACCAGAAAATGATTTCACCCAGAGAAATACAACCTTTATGACCTGGAATTTAATGCATCTGGCTAAGATGCTTAAAGAAAACGATGGAATTACTGCCTACGGAAATCAGCGCAGTGCCTGGGATGCAGGCTGCAGCTTTGATCACCCGAATCCAGAATATAGATAATTGTTGAGAAGTCTTTTAAGGAGGGCTAAATGTTAAAAAACAAATATATATATTTGTTCATAATTACTGTTTTATGTTTAGGACTTTTAACTAATCCGGCAGCTGCTCAGGATGACAGTTTAAATATATCCATTCCTGGTAGGGCGCAGACACTTGATCCAGCCTACCTGCAGCGGGTTTTATCTGACTGGCCGGTTATGAATTCAGTTTTCAATGGGCTGGTTAAATATAAGCCGGGGACATTTGAGGTAGTACCTGATCTGGCAGAAGAATGGGATATTTCGGAGGATAACACAGAAATTACTTTTCTGCTGAAACAAGGAATAGAGTTTCATAAAGGTTACGGAGAATTTACTGCTGAAGATGTTAAGTTTTCTTTTGAAAGAATAATCGCAGAAGATGCAAATTCACCAGAGGCACAGTCATTTATTAATCTGGAAAGAGTAGAGATTATTGATAAATATACAGTGAAATTGATCCTTAGTGAGCCAATGGGAAGGCTTTTTACTTCAACCCTGCCCTTTAATGCAGGTCTAATTGTCAGTAAAAAGGCAGTTGAAGAGATGGGTAGAGAAGAATTTGCCAGTAATCCGATTGGTACTGGACCCTATGTTTTTGAAGAATGGGATGTCAACAATAATATAACCCTGCATAAAAATGACAGTTATTTTGAAGCAGGGGCTGAATATGGCGAAATCGTATTTATGCCGATGTCGGATCCAACATCACAGGAGCTGGCTTTACAGTCTGGAGAAATCGATATTGGACAGCTTACTCTTGATAACTATGATCAGATAAGTCAGATGGAAGAGTTTGAAGCTGAAATTTATCCAGACCTGGCAATCCAATATATTGCTTTCAATACCAGTAAGGAGCCTTTAAATAATAAAAAATTAAGGGAAGCCTTAAGATATATAATTAATCCTGAAGAAATTCTGGTCGGTGCTTTTGCCGGTAAAGCAGAAAGAGCCCATTCAATTTTGCTTGCAGATATGACCGGTTACTGGAAGGCTCCTGATTTTAAGCTGGAAGAAGTAGGAGGAGACTATGTCTGGAATCTGCTGGCAGAAGCAGGTTATCCAGAAGGAGAAGGACTTGAGCTGGAATATGTTACTGATGCTACAGAAGAAAGAAAACTGATTGGAGCGTTAATTCAGGATCAGTTATCACGTTTTAATATTGACCTAAATGTTAAAGCTATGGAAGTTGGTCCCAAAATAGAACGCTGGCAGGAAGGCAGTTATGATATTACCTACGCCAGATTTACTAATACTGTTGACCCGGGTTATAATTTTCAGTGGAATGTGAGTGAACAGGTTGGGAAATGGAATCTATTTCACTGGTCAAATAAAGAATATGATAGGCTCTGGCAGGAAGCTGAAACCACTCTCGATACTAAGAAACGGATTGAAAACTATCGAAAAATGCAGCAGCTGATGAATGACGACTCGATTGGAGTTTGGGTTACCCATGGAGTTAAAACACCTGCCTGGACTACTGAAGTAGAACCTGTATTTTCTCCTGATGGAGTAATTTTGCCCTGGTTAATCAGCAGTAGTGAAAAATAAAAACAACAAAACCTGAATCTGAATTAAAATATTTGGTTTCAGGTTTTATTTAAATATCTATTTTGAATCCCCAAAAATTTTAAAAAGCAAAAAAAATTTATTTTTCAAATTTGAAAGCTGGAGGATTATCATATGTTTATTTATATCACAAAACGCCTTTTATGGGTGATTCCAACAATTCTTACAGTTTTATTAATTTTATTCAGTCTCAGTTATTTACTGCCTGGAGATCCAGCTGATATTATACTTGGTCCGAGAGCTACACCAGAAATGGCGGAGGAATTAAACAGACGCCTGGGTCTAGATAAACCCTGGTATCAGAGTTATCTGATTTATCTAAAAAATATAATTAAAGGTGATCTTGGTACCTCAATTTTTAGAAATCGCTCGGTTCTAAAGGTGATCTTAGATGTTCTGCCCTATACAGTTATTTTAACTCTGGCCGGAATGGGGCTGGCTGTTTTTAATGGGATTTCTATTGGCCTGCTGGCAGCAAATTATAATAATAGTTATTTTGAAAAGTTTTTAACCATGATTTCATTTATTACGGCTTCAACTCCAACCTATATTGCAGGGGTCTTATTAATAGTTGTTTTTTCAGTTAATTTTAATTTAATACCTTCTATTGGGATTGGTGAAGGGGGATTTTTAAGCAGTCTGCACCATTTAATTGGACCGGCTCTGGCGCTTTCGGTTGGCTGGACCGGTTATATTGCTCGTCTAACCAGAAGTTCAATGCTTGAAACCCTGGATCAGGAATTTATTCAGACTGAAAAGTCTTTTGGTATTCCCCGTTATTATATACTTTATAAATATGCTTTAAAAAAAGCAATTAAACCTATCATTGCAGTAATTGGACTCGGTATCGGCAGGCTGCTTGGGGGAGCAGTTTTTGTGGAAGTGATTTTTAATCGTCCCGGATTGGGGAGATTAATTGTTAATTCAGTCAATGAGCGTGATTTACCTATGGTGAGAGGTGGGGTATTAGCTGCAGCGTTATTATTTGTAATTGCAAATCTAGTTGCAGATATCTCATATGCCTATTTTGATCCCAGAATAAAACAAAAATAAACTGCTGGAGGTTAGACATGTTTAAGAGTCAGAAATTTTTTCGCTTTAAAAAAAAGAGTGCTAGAGTAATAAAAAAAATGATAAAGGATTATAAGGCCCATCTCGGTGGCTCAATTATACTATTGATATTAATTTCAGCTATTTTTGCACCTCTGATTGCTCCTGCTGATCCCTATAAAACCAATGTAACTAAAAGGTTGGAGGGACCGAGTTTTGAAAATCTGCTGGGTACTGACAGCCTGGGCAGGGATATTTTAAGCCGCCTTATCTATGCAGCCCGTCCGGCAGTTTTGGTTTCTTTTGGTGGGATAATCATTTCAGTAATCATTGGCATAATCCTGGGCCTACTGGCAGCCTTTGTTGGCGGGATTCTGGAAAGTATAATTTTATTTATTTTTGATGTAATCAGGGCATTTCCCCCTATTATTCTAATTTTAGTTCTGCTTTCTATAATTGGTCCTTCATTATTAAGTGTAATAGTTATTCTTGGAGTGACAATTATGCCCCGTTATGGGAGAGTGGTCAGGGCAGAAACTCTTTCTGAAAAGGAAGAGGACTTTGTTGAAGCCGCCAGATCACTAGGAGCAGATAACTCCCGTATAATTTTCAAACATATTTTGCCCAATATTTTTGCTTCCGTTCTTGTTTTAAGTGGGATGGATATGGCCTCAATGATCATGTGGGAAGCAGGACTTTCTTTTCTTGGTCTGGGCTTACAGCCTCCTTTAAGCAGCTGGGGAGTAATGCTGCAGGAGTCATATCAGTATATTCAGACTGCTCCCTTAATGATTCTCTGGCCGACTCTGGCAATAATGATGACTATGCTCGGGTTTTCGACTTTTGCTGAGAGCCTGAGGGTAGCTTTAAATCCAAAATTAAACCAGGAGGTATAAGTTTTTATGCCTGATAAAATCTTAAAGATAAATGATTTAGCAGTTGAATATAAAAATAAGGGTAAATATTTAAGGGTACTTCAGGATATAATTCTGGAGCTTGACAGGGGTGAGATCCTGAGTCTGGTTGGAGAAAGCGGTTCTGGTAAATCTACTCTGGGGAAAACAATTTTAAGATTACTGCCAGATTCAGCCAGAATAGCAGAGGGCAGTATATTTTTTAAAGGTCAAGATATTTGCAATTTATCCGAAAAAGATTTTAATGATCAGATTCGAGGCCAGGAAATGGCAATGGTTATTCAAAATCCTCAGAATGCTTTAAATCCAGTCTTTAAAGTGGGAACTCAAATTCTTGACGTACTGTATTTTAAGTCTAAAAAACAAAAAAGTAGAAAAGAGCTAAAAAAAGAAGCGGTTGAAATTTTAAAAAAGGTTGGCATCTCAGATCCAGAATACAGATTTGGAGAATATCCCTATCAGTTTAGTGGTGGGATGAAGCAGCGGGTGATGCTGGCCATGGCTTTTATTTCTAATCCATCTCTTTTGATTGCAGATGAGCCAACAACAGCCCTTGACCTGACAGTGGAGGCACAAATTTTAAATCTTTTATCAAATCTGGTTGAAGAATACAAAACATCGATCCTTTATATCAGCCATGACCTGGGAGTTGTTGCCGGTTTAAGTGACAGGATTGCAGTTATGTATGCCGGGCGGATAGTTGAGGTTGCTCAGACGAGAGAGTTATTTGACCACCCCAACCATCCCTATACTGAGGCACTTTTAAATTGTCTGCCGGATTATCAGAAAACGGAAGAACTGCAGACTATTCCCGGACAGGTTCCTGATCTTGAAAATTATCCTGCAGGCTGCAATTTCCACCCCCGCTGCAGCTACAGTTTTGAACGCTGTCGGCATGAAGATCCCAGGCTAGAAGAAATAGCTTCAGAACATTTTTCAGCCTGTTTTTTAAATGACCGTTAAGGAGATAAAAAAATGGTTTTAGTTGAAGTAAAAAATTTAAAAAAATATTTTGTTAATAATGACGGCCTGCTTTACAAACTGGCCAACAAAGGTCCGATTAAGGTTAAGGCAGTTGATGATGTAAGTTTTAAGATAGAGAAGGAGGATACCCTGGCTGTAGTTGGAGAAAGCGGTTGTGGTAAGACAACTGTTGCTCGTTCTCTTTTGAGATTGATCGAACCTACAGCTGGAGAAATTCTGTATAATGGCAGATCAATCAATAATTTTAATAAACAGGAGCTGAAAGCTTTTAGAAAAGATGCTCAGATGATTCTGCAGGATCCTCGCTCTTCTTTAAATCCCCGCTTTATTGTAGAGGAGATTGTTTCTGAACCCCTATACATCCATCATCAAATTGAGGATGATTTTAATCTGCTGGATCGAGTCTGGGAGTTGCTCGATTTAGTGGGGCTTTCTAAAAGGTATTCTGAACTTTTTCCACATGAATTAAGTGGTGGGCAGGCTCGAAGAGTTGGGATTGCCAGAGCTCTTGCCCTACAGCCTGAATTAATAGTCTGTGATGAACCAACTTCAGGTCTTGATATTTCAATAATGTCGGCAGTTTTAAACTTAATGAAAAAGCTGCAGCAGGAATACCAGCTGACCTATCTCTGGATTTCTCATAATTTACATGAGGTAAGATATATCAGCAATAAGGTGGCAGTAATGTATCTGGGTAAAATTGTTGAAATTACAGATACTGATACAATTTTCAATAATTCCGTTCATCCCTACACAGAAGCCTTATTTTCCTCATTAAGAGGAATAAATGATGAATGGAATTATAAAGAGCAGGAGATAATAC
>JAXKWB010000145.1:0-7035 GCA_036172385.1 Halanaerobiales bacterium
GTAGTAATTTTGCTATTTTTATATTTACTCTGGCAGTTTTTAAACATTGCAGAAAATGCCAGAGACCGTTACGGTTATCTAATTGTGGTAGGAATAATGGCAATGTTTTTATTTCATATTCTGGAAAATATCGGAATGACAATGGGGGTTATGCCGATTACCGGTATTCCACTTCCCTTTATTAGTTATGGAGGTACATTTATGCTGACCTCACTGACTGCAGTTGCAATTGTAATTAATGTAAACTTAAGAAAAAATAAATTAATGTTCTAAACTTTGAGGTGGTTTTTTGCAGTTTAAGAAAAAAATTATAGAAAATTTATATAAAATATCCAGTCCAGAAAGATATACTGGTAATGAATGGAATTCAATTAATAAGGAATGGAATCCTGAAAGGTTAAAAGTAGCCCTGGCTTTTCCAGATGTTTATGAGATTGGAATGTCTCATCTTGGTCTTAAAATCTTATATCATTTAATTAACAGGGAAGAAAACCTGCTGGCCGAAAGAGTTTATGCTCCCTGGCAGGATATGGAAGATTTAATGAAAGAAGAAGAGATTCCACTATATACACTGGAATCTTACCATGAAATTAAAGATTTTGATATTTTAGGTTTTACTTTACAGTACGAAATGAGCTATACAAACATTTTAAATATGCTTGATTTAAGCGGACTTGCCCTTTATGCTTCAGAAAGGAAAGAAGAAGATCCCCTGATAATTGCAGGTGGTTCAACTGTATTTAATTCTGAACCAATTGCAGATTTTATAGATTTATTTTTTGTTGGAGAAGCAGAAACTTTAATTATAGAGCTTTTAAACGAATATAAAAGCTTAAAAGCTCAATCTTTGACTAAAAGTGAGATTTTAAAGAAATTAAATAAAATGCCTGGAGTCTATGTTCCTTCTTTATATAATGAGAAGTATGGAGATAAGGGTGAGATTTTAGCATTAAATTCGGCTGAGGGAGAAAAAGAAAGAATTCAGAAACAGGTTGTTAAAAATCTGGATCAGGCATTTTATCCGACTGATTTTATTGTTCCTTACCGGGATACAGTCCACGAGCGAGTTGTTCTGGAAATTTCCCGGGGCTGTACCAGAAGCTGTAGATTTTGTGCGGCCGGAATGGCCTATCGACCTGTTAGAGAAAGAGGTGTTGAGCGACTGCTGGAGCTGGCCGAAAAAGCTCTAAAGTCAACTGGATATGACGAAATTTCTCTAACTTCTCTCAGTACTGTTGACTATACTGATGCCAAAAATCTCGTTCAGAAGATGACTGAGAGATTCAGTGACCGGATGATTAGTATTTCTTTATCTTCACTGCGGGTTGATAAATTTTCGGTAGAACTGGCAGAAGAAGTTAACAAAGTTCGAAAAACCGGTTTAACTTTTGCACCAGAAGCAGGAACACAGAGGTTAAGAGATGTGATTAATAAAAATATCACAGAAGAGGATATTTACAGTGCCGCTCGTTCTGCCTTTGAAAACGGCTGGTCTAAAATTAAAATATATTTTATGATTGGACTGCCAACTGAGACAATGGAGGATGTCAGAGGAATCGCTGAAATGGCTCAAAAAATCAGGGATATTGGTCAGCAAGTGCGTCGAAATACCAGCCAGAGGATGCGGCGTATTGAAGTTTCAGTCAGTGTATCGACCTTTGTACCTAAAGTTTTCACACCTTTTCAGTGGCACCAGATGGATGATATAGAAACAATTATTAAAAAACATGATTATTTAAGAGATAATATTAAGGGGAGAAGTTTTTCTTTTAGCTGGAATGATCCAGAACTTTCTCGATTGGAAGGTGTACTTGCCAGAGGAGACAGGCGTTTAGCAGATGTTATTGTTTCTGCCTGGGAAAAGGGAAGCCGTTTTGAAGGCTGGCATGAATGTTTTGAGCCCAGGATCTGGGGAGAAGCTTTTAGAGAAAATGAGGTTCAACCGGAAGAATATTTAAGAGAAAGAGGAGCAGAAGAAATATTCTCCTGGGAGAAAATTGATATTGGTATTCCTAAATCGTTTTTATTGAAGGAATATAAAAATGCACAGCAGGAAGTCTTGATTGATGACTGCAGAACTGCTGACTGTCACGGCTGTGCAGTTTGCGGCAATTTTGAACTTGATTTAGAGTTAGTAGGTGGTAGAAGAGATGAATTACAGAATTAAGTTTGCCAAATTAGAAGATTTAATGTATATTTCACATCTGGAAGTGATTAAAACTTTAAGGAGAATAATCAGAAGGGCAGAGCTGCCGGCAGCTTTTTCTCAGGGTTATAATCCAAGAATCAACCTTGCTATTGGACCACCTCTTGCTGTTGGTTTAATCAGTCAAGGAGAATATTTTGATCTGGAGTTAGAAGTTGATCTGGAGCCAGAACAATTGCTCTCCGATTTAAACTCTGCCTCACCTGAAGATTTAAGATTTTTAGATGCAGTAAAGATACCAGCTGATATTAGATCACTTTCATCATTAGTTGATACTGCTATTTATACTATTAATTTTGATTATACAGAAGCTAAAAGTCTGGAAGAGGAAAAAGAAATGTTAGAGGAATTTATGAATCAGGAAGAAATTATGATTATTAGACACCGCAGGAAAAAATCAGATCGAAAAATAGATTTAAAAGAACGAATATTTTCTGCAGAAATAAAAGCAAAAAATAAATGGAAATTCGCAGTTGTTACCGGTAGTAGAGGAAATGTAAGACCGGAGGAGCTCAACAGAGCTCTAAGAGAAAAACATCCAGAAATAAAAGAGTTTTCACCTCTACAGGTTGTAAGAGAGGGAGTTTTTGTTAAAGATGAAGAAAATTTTAAGCCTCCCTATACAGAAAAATTCATCGGGAGTTGAGATAGATGAGCAGACAAATAATTATTAATTCGGAATATAGAGAAAGAAGAGCAGCATTATTAAATAATAATTCTCTGGAAGACTTGTTTTTTGAAAGAGATACCTATCATAAAATTGCAGGGAATGTTTATCGGGGAAGAGTGCAGGATGTCCTGCCTGGAATGCAGGCAGCTTTTGTTGATATTGGAATTGCCCGTAATGCTTTTATTCATTTAAATGATTTATATCCTATTTTAAGTAATGAGCAGAAAAAGAAGTTAAGCAAAAAAGAATTGAATGTTAAACATGTTTTACAGCCGGGACAGTGGTTGATGGTTCAGGTTGTTAAAGAACCTATGGGCACTAAAGGGGCTAAAGTTACCTGTAAAATTTCAATTCCAGGTAGATTTTTTGTTTACATCCCTTCTGATAACAAAATTGGAATTTCACGCAGGATTAATGATGATGGAGAGCGAGGACGCTTAAAGTCGATAGCACAGGATTTAAAAGATGGCAAAGAAGGTTTAATTATTAGAACTAATGCCCGTGATGAAAGCTATACTAAGCTGCAGAATGATTACAATTTTTTATCAGGAACCTGGAAGAGAATCAGGAATGATTTTTTTCAAAAAAATGATATAGATATTTTATATCAGGAAGAAGATTTACTCAAAAATTTAATTAGAGATTATTTAGATGAAAATATTGATCGCGTAGTAGTAGATGATAAAAAAGATTATCAGCGTTTAATTGATTTAACCTCAGTTTTTGCACCGGATCTAAAAAATAGAATTGCGCTTTATCAGCGCAATATACCAATTCTGGCAGCATATAATATTGAAAAAGAAATAGAAAGTTTGCTGCAGCGTAAAGTCTGGCTTAAATCAGGAGGATATCTGGTTATTGATCAGACAGAGGCTCTGGTATCTATTGATGTTAACACAGGTAAATTTACGGGTAAAAAGAACCTGCAGGATACTATTGTTAAAACCAATAAAGAAGCTGTAGCTGAGATTGCCCGTCAGATTAAATTAAGAGATATTGGTGGAATTATTATAATTGACTTTATCGATATGAATAATCATTCTGATCAGCAGTCAGTAACTGATCTGCTGGCAAATGAGCTGGATAAAGACAGAACTAAGACTTCTATTTTAGGTTTTACACAGCTGGGACTGCTGGAGATGACCCGTAAAAAGGTAAGAGAAGGTTTTGGGTCTTTAATGCAGAAGGATTGTCCAGTCTGTGGAGGAACCGGAAAGGTTTTATCAGAGTCTACAGTAGCCATGAAAGTTATTCGTAAAATTGATGAGATTACCAGCAGAAAGAAATATCCTGCTGTTTCTCTAGAGCTGCATCCAGAAGTGGCAGCCGTTTTAATTGGAGCTGGTGGTGAAAAGCTGCAGGAACTGGAAGATAAATTTGGGATTGATATTTTTATCAGCGGTAATGCAGAACTTAAGTATGAGGATATGATCATCGAAAAAGGGAGTAAAGAAGATCTGCAGCCGGAGGTCCTGGATTTAGACGCAGGTGATAGAATTACTGTTAAAATTGAGGATCAGCATGCCAGTAATCAAAATGCAGGTATAGCCCGTATAGATGGGTATATAATTATAGTTAATGGTGCCGGGAATATGGTTGATAATGAAGTCGAGATTATAATTGATGATATGCACCGAACTTACGCTAGAGCTCATCTGGCATAATCAGCATAAAAATTTAAATTATTTTTTTAAAGAATAAGTTCTTGATAAATTGCTAACTCATTTTGTTCATTCCCTTGACTAAAGGGCTCATTTATGCTAGAATTTATATCTGGAGTTATTTATCCAGCCTTCATTTTGAAGGTGCCAAAACCGCACGGTACAGGCTGACAAATCTCTTGCAATAAAGAGTGCCTCATCCGGCGAGTCTGAGGTAAGGGGGGTGTAACATATAATGTACGCTATTATTAAAACTGGCGGTAAACAATACCGCGTTGAAGAAGGTCAAATAATTAAAATTGAAAAGCTTTCTGCTGAGGAAGGCGAAAATGTAGAATTTGATCAGGTTTTAGCTTTTGCTGATGATAATGGTCTTAAAGCAGGTTCTCCAATACTTGATGGAGCTTCTGTTAAGGGAAAGGTAATCGAACAGGGTAAGAATAAGAAGATTGTCGTTTTCAAATATAAGCCAAAGATCAGATATCGCAAGAAAACTGGTCACAGACAGCCTTACACTAGAGTTTTAATCGAAGATATTAATGCTTAATTTTATAGATTATAAAAATTAGCAGATATATTAGTTCATCAGGACTAGTATTTAACTTATAAATATTTAAAAATTTATTTTCTAAGGGGGTGGAGTTAAATGTCCCAGAAGAAGGGTGTTGGTAGTTCCCGGAATGGTCGTGATAGTGAATCGAAACGACTTGGTGTTAAGGAATTTGACGGCGAATTTGTATCTGCTGGTAGTATTTTAGTACGCCAGAGAGGTACTAAATTTAAGCCAGGTTTAAATGTCGGCCGTGGTAGTGATGATACTTTATTCTCCAAGGTTGACGGTTTTGTTAAATTTGAAAGAAAAGGTAAAAAAAATCGTCAAATCAGTGTGTATACAGAAGATCAGGTAGCAGCTATTGCTAACTAATATTATTGTATAATATCCCTCAGTGCTTTAGGTGCTGAGGGTTTTTTAATATCAGAAATTATTTCAAATGTTTTCCTATAAATATAAATAAGCATAATTATTTAAATTAAATATTTGTGATAAAAAATTTTGAACTGGAGGTGAAAAATATGTTTATAGATGAAGTAGAGTTTAAAGTTAAAGCTGGAGATGGTGGTAATGGAGTAGTCAGTTTTCGCCGCGAAAAATATATTGATCAGGGAGGACCTGATGGTGGAGATGGCGGAGATGGCGGCAGTATTATTCTCAGAGTAGATGAAGGAATGAATACTCTGGCGGATTACCGTTATAATAATATTTATAAAGCTGAGCGGGGAGAAAATGGCCAGGGGAAAAAGATGCATGGTAAAAATGGTGAAGATCTTTATCTTGAAGTTCCACCAGGAACAATGGTTTATGATTCAGATACAGATCAGTTTCTTGCCGATTTAAAAGAGGCAGGAGATGAGTATGTAATTGCCGAAGGTGGTAAAGGTGGTAAAGGAAATGCTAGATTTAAAAAATCCACTCGTAAAGCTCCACGTTTTTCGGAAAATGGAGCCAAAGGTGAGCTGAGAAAAGTTAGACTGGAATTAAAAGTCCTGGCAGATGTTGGTCTAGTTGGTTATCCAAATGTAGGAAAATCAACCCTGATTTCTCAGGTTTCACATGCCAAACCGAAAATAGATTCTTATCATTTTACGACCCTGCATCCTAATTTAGGTGTAGTTCAATTTGGAGAATATAAATCCTTTGTTATGGCTGATATTCCTGGCATAATAGAAGGGGCACATCAGGGTACAGGTCTGGGTGATGAATTTTTAAAACATCTGGAGCGGACAAGACTGTTAGTTCATGTAATTGATGTCTCAGGAATTGAGGGTAGAGAGCCTCTAGAAGATTTCGAAACTATCAATAATGAATTAAATAAGTATAATGATTATCTGGCTTCTTTAGAGCAGGTTGTAGCTTTAAATAAAATTGATCTGGAAGAAGGAAGGCAGAATATAGAAACAGTAAAGTCC
Source organism: Halanaerobiales bacterium (assembly GCA_036172385.1). Classification (GTDB taxonomy): domain Bacteria; phylum Bacillota; class Halanaerobiia; order Halanaerobiales; family Halanaerobiaceae; genus Halanaerobium. The sequence continues at coordinate 6,506 of JAXKWB010000145.1, forward strand.
GAATTAAATGAACTTGGTTACAGTGTATTTCCGATTTCAGCAGTAACTGGTGAGGGCTGTAAGCCATTGATTTACCATCTTGGAGAAAGGCTGGAAGAACTGCCGGATAGAGAAATAGAAAAAGAAGAAGAGGTAGTAATCAGACCTGACTTTGTTGATGAGCTATATATAGAGAGGCTGAATAAAGAAAAATACGAAATAAAGGGTACTCTGCTGGATTCTTATCTGGAGAAAACTGACTTTAATAATGATGCAGCTGTCCAGAGATTGATGCGGGTTTTAAAACATTACGGCTTAAACAAGATGATGGAAAAAGCAGGAGTTAAAGAAGGTGACACGGTGATTATTGGTCCCTTAGAATTTGATTATGTAGAGTAAAGCATAATTGAAAGGTGATAATTTATTGATATTTATTATAATTAATTATTTTATTAGAAAGAAGGTGATATAATGTTAACAGGAAAAAATAGAAGCTATCTCCGGGGGGAAGCGAATTCTCTGAATCCTGTTGTTCACGTGGGAAAAGATGG
>JAXKWB010000146.1:0-5453 GCA_036172385.1 Halanaerobiales bacterium
TACCTTCCTTAATTAAATTACTAGATTTATTATATAACTAATTTTCCTGATAATTAACATGACCTAAAAGTTCTAAATCATTGATTAAAAGTCTAAATCTGCAGCCCAGGTATTTAGCTGCTTCCTTACAAATCTCCATTCTGTGTAAATAAATTTCGAAATAATCCATTACCTGGCTGATTGAAGAATCATAGTCTATACTCAGAGTTATAGTTTCCTTTTTTGCATCCACAGAAATTTTCGAATCTCTAATTGCCAGATTAACCCGATCATGAATAAAAGTAGAATCCTTTTTGTTAACTCTAGTTCGATGTGCATCACTTTTATCAGCCAGAATCAAAGCAGCAGTTATTGGACTTACTGCCTGACCAATTTCTACATCATGATTGGCAATTGCTGTTGTAATTTTGGTTATATCCTCCAGAGGTACATCCAGCCTTCTAAGTTCTGTATATACTATATTGGCACCGGAAATACCATGATGTTTACGATTAAACATATTCCCAATATCATGTAAATAACCGGTAATAGCTCCAAGTTCAACTATTTTTTTATCAAAACCTAATTCTTTTAAAATTCTGGCTGTAGTTTTCGAAACAAAATTGACATGTCTAAAACCATGTTCTGTATATCCTTTTTCTGAAAGATAATGATTAGCTTCTTTGATCATATGCTGAAAATCAGGGTTAGATTTAATCTCTTTTAAAGTCAACATAATATTACCTCCCTTATTGTTTTTTCAGTGATTTTATAGGTATTAATATATATTATCTAATATTAAGGAAGGCAATGCAAGTTAAAGAGATTACAATTTGATTAAAAATTATCTCCATCCAGCATATTTCCAATCTGCCCCAGGACAGAACCTTCGCCTTTTTGATTTCCTGAGAGCCGGGGAGCGCTCTTAATAATTCTATCGGCCAGTCTAGAAAACGGTAGACTCTGCAGGTAAACAGTGCCAGTCCCCTGGAGAGTAGCTAAAAATAGACCTTCACCTCCAAAAAGCATTGATTTTAATTCACCTGCTCTTTCGATATTATAGTCAATACCTGCTGTAAACCCGACCAGACAGCCTGTATCAACCTTAAGTTTTTCATGATTCAATTCTTTTTTGACTACAGTTCCACCTGCATGAACAAAGGCTCTACCATCTCCACTCAATTTCTGGAGTATAAACCCCTCACCACCAAATAGTCCACTGCCGAAACGCTTATTAAGAGTTATGTCAACTTTTGTACCCAGAGCTGCACATAAAAACGCATCTTTTTGACAGGTAAATTGATTTTGAGGCAGTTCTGACAGTTCTAAAGAAATGATTTTACCGGGATAAGGAGCAGCAAAAGCAATTTTCTTTTTTTCATAATCTCTATTTGTAAAATGAGTCATAAATATTGATTCACCAGTTATTGCTCGTTTTCCAGCTCCAAATATTTTACCTAAAATAGACTTATCTACTTCAGTTCCATCTCCCATTTTAGCCTCAAAATAAATTCCATTATCCATCCAGTTCATCGTTCCTGCTTCCGCAATTACTGTTTCTTCAGGATCTAATTCAACCTCTACTACCTGCATATCATCACCAATAATTTCATAATCAATTTCGTGGCTCAGCATTTATATCTCCTCTTTTCTCTTATTGGACTAAATCAGAAATTTCAGCTGGAGTAATCAAACGATCATCATAAGATATTATCAGTTCATCTTCGGTGAATTCTACTTCATCAACTACTCCTGTATAAGCAATAACTCTATCTATTAATTCATCAGCCTCACATTCCAATTCATTTAGACTAATTCTATATTCAACAGTATATTCCCTGTTGTGTTCACTTTTTTCCTTTAAAATTTTTTCTAGTTCTTCTTCACTTATTTGCTGACTGCTGCAGTTACCGTGAGACCCCTGATGTTTATGAGATCCACAGCCGCAGTTTCCACAATTTTTAGACATTATTTCCCTCCTTACCTTAATTTTAAAATTTATACTCACTGTAATTTATTATTTTAGAAAATTCCCTATTCAATTTCTGAAAAGTTTTTTATTCTCTGTTATAATAATATATGAGATTTTAAAGGATTTCAATCAATTTTATTGAAATATATTCAGTAAGTATTATAATTTTTATGACCTGGGAGTGACAGTTATGGATTTAAGTGGTCTAGCACCAATCAGAAAATTAGATATAGGTATGCTGAGACAGGCTTTAAATAATGATAATATTAGTACTGACGAAAGTCAGGCCAAAAGTCAAAGCGCTGAACTTTTGCCGGAAATATTTCGGCTCCTGGCCTCTTTAGAAGATGACAGTCAAAAAATGCTTTTAGATAGTTGGGCCAAAATGGAAATGCCTCTAAATGAAAAAACAGTGGCAAATCTACTGCAGTACCTGGACAATAATCCTGCCTTAACTGCTGAAGATAAAATGGCTGTGATAAAAGCCTTCGCCTTTTTGGAAAGTAATGGTCTGCCTTTTTCGGAAAAACTGGTAGATGCACTGCGCTCTATTTTTAATAATAATGGTAATTTAAGTTCCACTTTAGAACAATTTATGACATCTAATAATTCTTTGTCTCAGGATCAGCTTAACAACCTTCTCTCACATCTTAATCTGGGGGAACTTAAAAATTCATTAATAAATATTGATAACTTCAGCCAGCAGACTCAGGGAAATATAAATCAGGAAGCTGCTGCTTCTACATCTAACTTTAATTCCGAAATAACAAATCCGGTATCTGCCAATCATACTGCCGCAGACCAACCTCCAGCTGAGCTAGCTTCTCAACCAGGAACAGCTTCCGCTGAAAGAAATAATCTAAATTCACAGATTTTAAACAATTTTAATAATCTTGATCAGGAAGTAAAAAATTTAATCTTAAATAATTTAAACAGCCTCAGCCAGAAATTTGATCAAAATACAGTTAAGGTTTTAAATCATTTTCTAGCTCAAAATAATATTGAGGGAAGTGTTCAAAAAACTGCTCTTATAAAAGCATTTGCTTTCTTAGAAAATAATCAGCTGCCGCTAACAGAAAGTTTAATTAAAGAAACTGCAGCTCATTTTGAACAGAATATCAGTCAACTTTCGGAAAACTTAAGTAATAAAACCCAGATTCTGGCTAATTTAAGTAATGGAAACTCTCAACTGATTGGCCAGAAGGAAGCAACAGTTAATTTAAATACTTCTGCTCAGCAAATTGCAGAATCATTAGCTGCTCACAGTAAAATCTCTGATCAAATTCTTTCACTTTTAAATAGAACTGGTGGAGAAAGTGAAGAAAAAATAGCAGATAATTTTTTGGGACAGAAATTAGTTAACTTACAGCAGCAGACTCAAAATACTCCCCTGATGTTGGCTATAGAAATTCCAGTAAGGCTGCCAGATAACAAACTCTCTTCTCTGCTTTTAAAAGTGGAAAAAGAAGAAGAGGGTAGCACCGAAAACCAGGCAAGCAAGAATGGCTATAATATTTCTTTTATCTTAGAATTTGAAAATATTGGTCCTGTACAGACTAAAGTTAATGTAAATCAAAAAAATATTAATACTACTTTTTTTACAGAAAATGCTGAAACAGCTAACTTAATTGAAAGTAATTTTGGCCGGCTTCAATCTGCTCTGCAGGGGGAGGGATTTAATATCAATAGTGTCCGGATAAAAAACTTTGATAATCTAGATGAAGAAAAAAATCAATTTTTCAATAAAATTATTTTAAATGAGTTAAATGATCTAGGTGAGGATGGAAAGTATAGACATATTGATATTAAAATATAAGAAAATTAATATTCCGCTCATCCAGGAAATGAGGTAATTAAAATGGCAGTTGATAAAAATAAAAATAATCCTAAAACTAAAAAAACCGTTGCTTTAAAATATAATCAAAATACTGATCAGGCTCCAAAAATAATTGCCAGCGGCCGGGGGAGTATTGCCGAACAAATAATAAAAAAGGCCAGAGAAGAAAATATCCCAATTAAAGAAGATAAGGATGTTGTTCAGGTTCTGGCCGAGCTTAATATTGGTGATGAAATACCGGAGGAGCTATACACAGTTATTGCGGAAATACTTTCATTCTTTTATGATCTGGAAGATCTTCAGAGTTAAAATTAGTTAACTTTAACCTTAGATATTTTTTTAATTTCTAAAATTCCTGCCGGACAGTTTTCCACACAGGTATTACAGCGGATACATTTTTCATTATCAAGCTGGCCATCCTGATTCCATTCTAAATATGGATCCAGCTGCATCGGGCAGACCCGGGCACACATCCCACATTCAGGACATAATTCAGTAGATTCTATTGTTAGTTTTGTATCAGTTTCATTATTAACTCCCAGTGCCTTCCCTGCTTTATAACTTGCATGCTGAATACTTCCCATTGGACAGAACTGACACCAGGTTCTGGGTGAATAAAAAACTGAAGTTATTCCACCAAAAACGGTTACCATTAGATAACTGGCTACAAAAATAAAACCTAATTTATCTAAAAATGGAACCTGCCCATAAATATTAATTACACTAACCAGTCTTCTTCCAATTTGAAAGAAAAAAAACAGAAAAAAAGTAATTCTTAAAAATTTTGATTTAAAAAATTGAGGAATCTTCCTGTTTTTACTAAATTTTAGCAAAACAGCATCAAACAAACTTCCATGCGGACAGATATTACCACACCAGTAGCGGCCTTTTAAAAATGAGGTTAAAAATAGTCCAGCGATTATTGGCAGTACAGTAAGTCCTAATTTAGGAAACCAGAGCCCTCCAACAGCAACCGTCAAAGTAAAAATCCAGGCATATTTTCTAACTAAGCTAAAGCTTCGATTTGTTTCAAGATAATACATTGATTTTATGTTTTCCATTGCTAATCCTCCTAGTTTATATATCGTTTAATCTGGATATTACAATATAATAATTATTAATTAATGTCAATAACCAGAATAATAGTTTTATAAATTAAATTTTTCAGAAAAAAATAAAGCCAGTTCTTATAGAACTGACTCAATTAAATATATTTACTAAAATCGGCAAAATTTATTTTAAAGCAATATCGGCCTGGTACCATTTAATAAACTCTTCTATAAATTCTTCCGGCAGCAGTTCCAGATATATAATTAGTTCATCTTCTGCAGTATCGGTATCATATTCTATGATAAATTTGCGTCCTGCCAGTTCATATAACTCCTCGTCAATATCCTCGAGTTTGCGATAATGCGGTATTTCCACATCTTCTCCCCGCAGGGATCTAAATATTATCCTTTCAATATCTTTTCTGTTGACAACTCTTGTTTTTAAATGATCATCACCTTTAAGAACGATAGTTCGATTGGTTAAAATAATTTTTTTATTCCAGACCTTATAAGTGCTAATTATTATTGGAAGGGTATCAAAAATAAATAGAAGCATTCCCGAAAGATAAACTAAATAAATTAATAATTTTTGATAAAAACCAACCCCTGGATAAAA
>JAXKWB010000147.1:0-5655 GCA_036172385.1 Halanaerobiales bacterium
ATAACAAGGAGGATTTATTTATGGAAAGAGAAAACTGGACTTCCAGATTGGGTTTTATTCTGGCCGCATCTGGATCTGCTATCGGTCTGGGCAATATCTGGCGTTTCCCATTTATTACAGGAACTAATGGGGGCGCAATTTTTATCTTAATCTATTTAGCTGCAATTTTATTTATTGGTTATCCAATTTTAGTTTCGGAAATGTCACTGGGAAGAATTACTTCTAAAAATCCGATTGGAGCTTTCAAAAAAATGGCACCTAATTCTGCCTGGCCGCTGGTTGGAGCACTTGGTGTTTTATCTGGATTTATAATTCTCAGTTATTATTCTGTGGTAGCAGGCTGGGGAATGTCTTATATTTTTAAGTCTTTAAGCTTTACTGCAGAAAGTAATTTCCCGGCAATTTTTTCTGCTCATATCAGCAGTTTTGCTGAACCAATTATCTGGCATGGAATTTTTATGTTTTTAACAATTACTGTTATTGGTGCTGGAGTTGTTAATGGGATCCAGAAACTGGTTAAAGTTTTAATGCCTATTTTGTTTGCAATAATCTTTTTACTGATTATTCGTTCTGTGACACTGAAGGGAGCTGGAGCCGGTCTAAGTTTTTACTTAAAACCTAATTTTTCTGCAATTAGTTTTCAGACCTTTGCTGATGCCATCTCACAGGCCTTTTTTACATTAAGCCTTGGTATGGGAGCAATGATTACTTATGGAAGTTATTTAAGTGAAAAAGAAAGTATTAGTGAGAGTGCTGGCTATGTATTAATATTTGATACTGCAGTAGCTTTACTGGCGGGTTTTGCAATTTTCCCTGCAGTTTTTGCATTTGGACTTGATCCGGCTTCTGGACCTGGTCTAACATTCATTACTTTACCTGCAGTTTTTACACAGATGCCCTTTGGGACATTTTTTTCAGTGATTTTCTTTTTACTGCTGACAATTGCAGCCTTAACTTCTTCAATCTCAATGCTCGAAGTTGTGGTAGCCTTTTTAGTTGATGAATATCAATGGAAAAGAAAAAAAGCATCCTATCTCATGGGTTTTTTAATCTTTTTAATTGGAATTCCACCACTTTTAGGTTACAGCTCATTTTCTAATTTCAGTTTTTTGGGTATGGATGTCCTTGACACTTATGACTGGTTTTCTAACTCAATCTTTCTGCCAACAGGTGGTATTTTAACTTCGATCTTTGTTGGTCATATCTGGGGGAGTGAAAATGCAGTTAAAGAAGCCAATAAAAACAGTCGTTTTAAAATTGGAAGTATTTATTCTATACTGTTGAAATATATTGTGCCAGCAGCTGTTTTATTTATTATGCTTTTTAATATCTATCAGACAATTTAGAATAACACAATAGGAGGTTCAATTTTGGAAAAAAATAAAGATTTATGTGTTCATTATGATCGCTGTGGAGGTTGCTCAATTCAGGAAGTTCCCTATTCTGAGCAGCTCGAGAACAAGAAAAATGCTCTTTTAAATATTTTTAAGGAAAAAGAAATAGATGTTGATAATTTTGAAGGAATTCTGGCAAGTCCTGATATTTATGAATACCGAAATAATATGGAATTTAGCTTTGGAGATTTAAAAAAAGGTGGCAAACTGCAGCTGGGTATGCATCCCCGGGGCAGAATGTTTGATGTTATTACAGTTGATCAATGCTTATTAGTTGATCAAGATTTTAGAGATATTTTAAGTACTATTATAGATTACTGCCGGGAAAATGAATTTAAAAAATATCATGTCAAATTAAGAGAAGGTTTTTTACGCAATTTAGTAATTAGAAAAGGTATTAATACTGGAGAAGTAGTAGCCAATCTAGTTACTACCAGTCAGCAGAATCATAATTTTTCTCAACTGACTGAAAAGTTAAAAGCTCTTAATTTAAAAGGAGAGCTTGTTGGTTTTGTGCAGACTATTAATGATGATTTTTCAGATCAGGTGAGCTGTGATAAAATGAAGATCTATCACGGACGCAATTACTTTTATGATCAGCTGCTGGATAATAAGTTTAAAATAGATTCTCTTTCCTTTTTCCAGACCAACACAAAAGGGGCTGAACTATTATATTCTGAGGCAGAAAAATACATTGGCAGTGCTAAAGACAAAATAGTATATGACCTTTATTGTGGAGCTGGAACTATTTCACAGTCTATCGCTGCTGATGCTGAAAAAATTTTTGGAATAGAAATCGATTCAGATGCTGCAGAAAGAGCAGCTGAAAATGCCAAAATGAATAATGTGCAAAATACAGAGTATCTTGCTGGAGATGTGCTGGAAGAAATCAATAATATTAAACAGCAGGCAGATCTGTTGATTATTGATCCACCAAGACCGGGTATCAACCCTAAAGCTCTGGCTAAAATTGCTGCAGCAGATTCAGACGAAATTTTATATATCTCCTGTAATCCTAAAAGTCTGGCCAGAGACTTAAAAGAGCTTGAAATTCATAACTATAAATTAGAAAAATTTAAAGCTGTAGATATGTTCCCTCATACAAAACACCTGGAAATAATCACACTTTTAAAAAAAGCTTAAACAAAACTTCAAATTTAAATTAACAGATATACTATTATTGAAAAAACCGGCCACTGCAGATTAAATTTTAAGTAAACACTGCGGCAGCCGGTTTTTTTATCTGAACTATTTCTTTGCTTTTTAGTCGGTTAAGCAAAAAAGGTATTGATCCCAATTATTAATAAGATAAAACCCCCAACATAGTCTGCATATTTTTCCACTAAAGCAATATGTTTAATATAATTAACAATTTTAAAAGCAGCTGCTGTAATGACAGCAGCAATGAGCCCAATTATTATGGAATCCTGAAAGATAAGTGAATAATTCAAACTAAAAAGAAGGGAAAAGCCAGCACCCAGAGCATCAATGCTGACACTTACTCCCAGTACAACCACAGTCCAGAAACTGAGCTGTCTGTATATACACTCTTCCCCGTTTTTATATCCCTCATGAATTAGAAAAATCCCGAGTAAAAAAATCACTGCTCCACTAAAATAATTAGAAATCGTAAAAAAATTTGTATCAATATAATTTCCTGCTAATCCACCCGCTAAAGCAAATAAAAATTGAAAAAAGCCAAATGAAATTATAACCTTAAATTTCTCTCTCAGATTTGTTCTAGTTCCACAGCCAATTGCCATTGTGACACCTGCAGCATCAAGTGCTAATGCCAGTGCTACTAGTAAAATATTAATTTAAAACCCCTCCAAAAACAATTTATTATTTTCCTCATCTCCATTGAGTCTAAAAATTAATTTGATTCAGTACTAATATTATAAGTTATCTCTCCTAAAGATGCAATTAGATCCCACAATCTTATTTGATTTTACTATAAAACAATTGCACAAAAATAAAAATTTGCTCTAAAATTGCTGATTAAAATTTGAAGTTTCACTTTAGTTAAAATTTCTGCTATAATTAAGTTAACAATTACTGAGGAGGAAAAATTATGGAGCATAATAGTTTAGAAACTGCAAAAGCAGCTATTAAAATGGCTATTTCTACTCGAAGTGAAGAAAAACAACTAAAAAAAGATTTTGCAGCTGATGATATAAATACTGCGGCTGTGGACTTTGGTGGTGAATTCAATAAATCTGTTCCAGATATCATTGAAAGAGCAGTTATTGCTGCCAAAAGAGAAAATATAATAAGCGAATCACATGTAGCCCAGGGGGCAGTGGCTGGAGCAGCACATGATGCGGTTACTCAGATTATGCCCAGAACAATGGGCTTAAATGTAGGAGGTAAAATTGGTGTTGCCCGCAGTGGGGAGCATATGGTTGTTGCTGTCTTTTTTGGGGTTGGTATGTTTAATTTAAATGAGGTTACTGTTGGTTTAAGTCACCGTTCCTTAATTGATAATGAAGATTAATTAGTTAATTAAATCACTAATTTGATAATAACTCATTCAGTTGACAAAAGCATGAATATAATAGTATAATAAAGAAAATCAAATAACTGGTAGCATGGTAATACGGTAGGAGAATTTGTAGGGAAGCTAAAGGCTATTTGTTTAAACAAGGGGTATTTTTACCTAATTTAGGCTGAATAGCTAAAAGCAGCTAAACACTCCACCAGGAGTGTTTTTTTTATTATCCCCACTACCAGTTAGAAAGGGGAATAAAAAAATGGAAAAAAATATCGTGATTTTAGTAATTTTATCAGTTTTTTTAATCTTAGTTAGTAGTTTAGCAGGAGCACAGGAGTATAGAATAGGAATTTCGCAGTTTGTGGAACATCCAGCTCTGGACGCAGCCCGGGAAGGCTTTATTGAAGGACTTACAGCCGCTGGTTTTAGTAAAGAAAACATCGAATTTATTGTGCAAAATGCCCAGGCTGATTTTGCAACTGCTCAATCTATTGCTCGACAGTTTAGAGGAGACAATCTAGATTTAATCCTGGCGATTGCTACTCCAAATGCCCAGGCAGCAGCCAATGTAATTAAAGATACGCCAGTATTATTTACTGCTGTAACTGATCCTGTAAAAGCTGGCATAGTTAAAAGCATGGAAGTTCCAGGCGGGAATATGACTGGAACTACAGATATGAATCCAGTAGAAAAACAGATTGAATTAATTAAAGAATTTATTCCAGAAATAACTGACCTGGGTGTTCTTTATAATCCTGGTGAAATAAATTCAGTTGTTCAGATTGATCTGGTAAAAAAGGTTACAGCAGAAATGGGAATTAATCTACACGAGGCTACAGTCAGCAATAGTAGTGAAGTTAGTCTTGCCGCCTCTTCTCTAGTTGGAGATGTTGATGCAGTTTATGTCCCTACAGATAATATAATAGTATCTGCTTTACCTTCTGTTTTAAATATTACAAATCAAAATAATATTCCTGTATTTGCCTCGGAGAATGGTCAAGTTAGACAGGGTTCAATTGCTACTTTAGGGATTGACTATAAATTATTGGGTATTCAAACCGGTAAAATGGCAGCCAGGGTTTTAAAAGGAGCTAATCCCGCAGAAATGGGGGTAGAGTCCTCAGATCAATTAAAATTATATCTAAATAAAAAGGCTGCTGAAAACTTAAATCTGGAAATACCAGCTGCTGTCTTAGACAGAGCTGATGTAATTTATGAAAAAATTACACAGGAGTAAAGTTTAAAATTATTTTTTAAATAAAATATGTAGTTTAGAAATGATGTGAGGTGTGTTATGAATCTAAGTTTTGCAATTACGTCTTTAGAACAGGGTCTGGCCTTCGGGATTATGGCTCTGGGAGTATTTATATCTTTTAGAATCCTTGATTTTGCGGATCTTACTGTAGACGGCAGCCTTCCTCTGGGAGCTGCTGTTTCGGCAAGATTATTAACAATGGGTATGAATCCATTTTTGTCACTGGGAGCAGCAATAATCGCCGGTGGCTTTGCCGGGGCAATTACAGGTTTTTTAAATACTAAATTAAAAATTGCTCCGCTTCTATCCGGTATTTTGACTATGACTTCTTTGTACTCTATTAACCTGCGGGTAATGGGCAGACCTAATATACCGCTGATAGGTAAGGATACAATTTTCTCTTTTATTAGAGATCTTGGTATTCCTTATCCCTGGAATAATCTACTCTTATTAATTTTTATTATTGTTGCTGTTAAATTAGTTCTGGACGCTTTTTTAAATACCCAGATTGGTTT
>JAXKWB010000148.1:0-5733 GCA_036172385.1 Halanaerobiales bacterium
GGCTTAAAGATACCATTTAAAATATTTAGTATTTTTGTAATGCCTCGAGAAGAAATTAAATTTTCTATTGCAGAAGAAGATAAAGGTCAGATGTATCAGATTGAACTCGGAGGCAAAATATTTGAAAGTGATAGTTCATTTACCTGGAATGCTCATGCAGAAAGTGGACACTATCGGGCTGCTATTAGAAAAAAAAATAAGAATAATCCAGCTGCAGAAATTAAAATTAATGTTTTTGTGCTTCATCCACGTGAGCAAAAAAATGGTCAGTATTTAGAGAACTTCAGAATCGGAAATTATCCAGAAATACCGGCAGACAAAAAGGAGTATTATACAAAACCGGATGGCTTCTGGAAAATAGATGAATCAATACTTGATCTGAAACTAGCACCTCATTTTAAAGTGGAACAGTTTTTAACAAAACAGAGTAATCAGCTGCCTCAATTTATAGCAATTCAGGAGTCTTTACTGTTGAAATTGGAGTTTTTCCTGGAAGAGGTTAACAAAGCCGGCTATCAGGCCGAGACATTTGGGATTGTAAGTCTCTATCGCTCTCCTTATTTTAACAAGAAAATAGGGAATAATACTGATTTTAGCCGCCATCTTTTTGGAGATGCTGCAGATATATATATTGACAATAGTGGGGATAGCTGGATGGATGATCTAAATGGTGATAGTCAGTCAACTAAAGCTGATGCAGATCTCCTTTATGACCTGGCAGTAAAATTTGATCAAAAAGAAGAATTCTTTCATCTGCAGGGTGGAGTCTGCAGTTATAAGGGGAATGGAGTTAGAGGTCCTTTTATACATATTGATACCCGGGGCTTTCATGTCAGCTGGTAATTGAATGTAAAAATAGGAGGTAATTTAATTGTTAATCGGAGATATTATTTCTAAAACCGCAAATCAAAAAAATGAAGAAACCGCAGCAGTACTGGAGAATCGAAAAATCACATATGGTGAGCTGGAAAAAGAAAGCAATCAACTTGCTCACGGGCTAATAGACTTAAATATTAAACCTTCAGATATGGTCAGCATCATGCTTCCTAACTGTTTAGAATTTTTAACTGCCTATCTCGGGGTTATCAAATCGGGAGCAACTATGGTACCTTTAAATATTAGTTTTAAGACTCTGGCAGTTGAATATATTTTAAATAATTCTGAAGCAAAGATAGTGATTACTTCAAAAAAGTTTTTGCCTTTAATTAAAGACTGTGATCTAGACTTTCTGGAAAATATTATTTTAGTTGATGGTGATAAGTCTGATGATTATATATTGTTATCAGAATTAAAAGATCAAAAAACATCTCTACCAGAACTAAAAAATATTGATCAGGAATTTACCGCAGCCTGTCTTTACACTTCTGGTACTACCGGTAAACCCAAAGGAGCGATGTTAACCCATCATAATTTAATATTTGATACTCAAAAAACAATTGAGCATTTAAAGGTTGATGATAGTGATCGCTATATCTGTGTACTGCCGATGTTCCATGCCTTTGCTGAGACAGTATGTATGTTAATGCCGCTGTTTTTAGGGGCAGAAATAGTTATTATGGATAGGTTTTTACCAGAGAAAGTATTGAAAACTATTCAGGAAAAAAATGTGACATTTTTTGCTGGAGTGCCAACAATGTACTCAGCTCTCTTAAATGTTAAAAATAAAGATGAATATGATCTTTCTCATTTAAATCTCTGTATCTCCGGTGGTGCTGCTATGCCGCAGCAGACAATGGAGGATTTTGAGGAGACATTCAAGGTTAAGATTCTGGAAGGTAATGGTCCTACTGAAACTTCACCGGTTGCCTATGTAAATCCTGTTGATGGGGTAAGAAAATCAGGATCAGTCGGGCTTCCAATTCCCGAAACGAAAGTTAGAATTGTGGATGAAGATGATAATCAATTACCTTCTGGTGAAATTGGAGAAATTGTAGTTCAGGGTGAACATGTAATGAAAGGTTATTTTAAGATGCCTGAAGCAACTGAGAAAACTCTGCGTGGTGGTTGGTTACACACAGGTGATCTCGGTAAAATGGATGAGGATGGTTATGTCTATATTATTGATCGAAAAAAGGATATGATTAATGTTGGTGGAATGAATGTTTATCCCCGGGAAATTGAAGAACAGTTATATAAAAATCCGAAAATTAGAGAAGCAGCTGTAGTTGCTACCAAAGATGAACTTAGAGGTGAAATTCCAAAGGCAGTGATTGTCTTAAAAGAAGGAGAAAGTGCCACTGAAAGAGAAATTCAAAAATACTGTTTGCAGTACTTTGCTAATTACAAGGTGCCTAAACTGGTAGACTTTATTGAGGAGCTTCCTAAAAACGCCACCGGTAAAATTGATAAAAACTCTTTAAGTGATCTTTAAAACTGATGTATTGCCTGTCTTAACATATATATTTTAATTTTAAGATAATTAAACAGCTTATTATGGATTCTAAATTTTAGCGGAGGTGTAAATTATGGAAAGAGATTTTGAAAAACTTCGCCAACAAATGGTAAAAAATCAGTTAATCAAGAGGGGAATAGAGGATCAGTTAGTAATTGATGCTTTTCAGAAAGTTCCGAGAGAAAAATTTATGCTGGAAAAAAATAGACATTTAGCCTATGAGGATGGTGCTCAAAGTATAGAAGAAGGACAGACAATTAGTCAGCCATATATTGTTGCTTCTATGCTGCAGGCCCTGAATTTAGATCAATCAGACAGAGTTCTAGAAATAGGGACTGGTTCAGGTTATGCGGCAGCTATTTTAGCAGAAATTGCCGCTGAAGTTTATACTATTGAAATAATTGAGAAGTTAGCAGAAAAAGCAAAAGAAGTACTTGCAGAACTAAATTATGATAATGTTGAAGTGAAAATTGGTGATGGAACTCTGGGGTGGGAAGAAAAAGCACCTTATGATGCTATTATAGTTTCTGCAGCAGCTCCCTATGTACCAGAAAAGCTGCAGGAGCAGCTCAAAAAGGGCGGCCGGATAATAATTCCCATTGGAGAACGTGGTGGAATTCAGAGTCTAAAGTTAATAAAAAAGAAATATAATGGGAAATTTAAAGAAAAAGAGCTTGAATATGTAAGATTTGTTCCGCTCTTAGGACAGGACAGCTGGAAATAGTTTATTTAATCAGCCGCTTTAAAGCGGCTGATTTTCTTAAGCAAAACAAATAGCAGATAGGAGTGAAGTATTAAAGTTTTTATAGAAATGATAGCTGCAATCTTTAATCCCTGGCTTGATGGAATTTTACTGGCGGCAATTTTATCGGCTATCATGTCAACTATTGACTCTCAACTTTTAGTATCTTCTTTGACGTCTATTTTTGCAGGGATGATTGTGGGAACTATAACTTTAATTATCTGGAAAGAAAGTGGTCTCGGTGCTACTCTGTATGAGATAGTGCCTGGATTTATGATCAATGTAATTGTTATTATGATGGCTAATAAAATTTATCAGAGAGATATAAAATAGTTGTAAGAAAGGTTGGATATTAATGAGAATTTATTCCTGGAATGTGAATGGAATTAGAGCAGCAGCAAGAAAAGGGTTTTTAGACTGGATCGATCAAGAACAGCCTGATATTCTGGGACTGCAGGAGATTAGAATTCAGGATCATCAATTAAAAGATAAATTACGGGAGATAGACGATTATTATTCCTATTTCACTTTTGGAGAGAAAAAAGGATACAGCGGAGTAGCTTTATATACTAAAATAGAACCAATTGATGTCTGGCATGGCCTGGGAATTAAACGATTTGACAGGGAAGGGAGAGTTATAGCAGCAGAGTTTGAAGATTTTTATCTGCTCAATATTTACTTTCCCAATGGTAAAAGCAGCCAGGAAAGGCTTAATTATAAACTTGATTTTTATGATGCCACCCTCGAATACTGTGAGGAACTTCGTAAAAATGGAAAAGAGATAGTGGTCTGTGGAGACTATAATACTGCCCATCATCCTATTGATCTCCATGATCCCGACTCTAATCAACAAACTTCTGGATTTTTACCGATCGAAAGAAAGTGGCTTGATAAACTTGAAGACCATGGCTATCTAGATACCTATCGCTATTTTTATCCTGAAAAAGAGACTTATTCCTGGTGGAGTTATAGAACTAGAGCCCGTGAGAGGGATGCAGGTTGGAGGATAGACTATCATTTTATCTCTGAGGGGCTGAAGAACAGTTTAAAAAATGCAGAGGTTTTAACTGAAGTTATGGGTTCAGACCACTGTCCGGTTACTATTATCCTGGATTTAGATTAATTAAGTTTTAACTCAAGTAGAATATCAAGTCTGAGAATATAAATTAAAATTAAGGGCAGGCTAAAATCTTAACTGATTTTTTTAGCCTGCCTTTTTAAGTTTCATTATTTATTATTTAAAACTCAGGTTTAAACATTTCCAGCTGAATAATTGTTTTCAGCTTCAGAATTATTAACCCGATCTTTTTTCAAAAAGAGAAATGAAATAATTATTCCTAGAGCAGCAATTATTAATGTTGGGTAAAAGACATACTGATAACTACCCATAATATCTCTGATACTTCCGGAAAACAAATTACCAATAACTGCCCCAACACCATAAGCAGTAAATAGATAACCGTAGTTCTGACTGTAATTTTTCTTGCCGAAAAAATACGAAGTTGCCGCAGGAGCTATCGCAAGCCATCCCCCCAGATTTAGCCAGAAAATTGCAAAAGAAATAAAATAAAGTACGGGACTGCCGGAAGTGTTAATTATCATTAATAAGGAAGCAATAATAATTAAGGAAAAAGAAATGATTGCTGTCTTTTTTACCTTTAGTTTATCTGTCAGGGCTCCAAAAATCGGACGACCAATTCCATTAAAAATTGCAAATAAAGAGACATAAATGGAGGCTGTGGTTGAGTCCAGGTTAATTAATTCTACTGCAACAGGACCAGAAATTGCAATTGCCATCAGTCCAATAATAGTTCCAATTACAAAAGTGGTCCAGAGCGCATAAAAACTTCTTTTTCTAAGCATTTTTTTAGGAGTAATTTCTGAGCTTAAGTTTTTCTTCTGCTTAGTCTTAGATTCTTTCTTGTTTGTTTCTGGAAACTTAAGTGGCAAAGAAAGCAGAATAATAATTACTGCAAATAATACTCCCAGAATTTTAAAAGTAGTAAAAGCTCCAAAATTTCTGATTAACCAGCTGGCTGCAGGAGCGGTTATAAAGGGTGAAAGTCCAAAACCTCCCAGGGTTAAACCAACTGCCAGCCCCTCTTTATCAGGGAACCATTTAGCGGCTACAGCCATGGGAGCACCGTAAGCTATACCAACCCCCATTCCTCCTATAACACCATAACTAATAGTTAGAACTGTAATAGAAGAAGTGAAACCAGATAAAAACCAGCCTATTGAAATAAAAATTCCACCAACAATTGTCATTACCTTTGGACCATATTTATCCATATAGCTGCCGGCAAAGGGCATAGCCAGAGCATAAAAGGCAAGGAAAACCATATAGGGTAAACCACTTTCAGTAGCCCCTATATTAAAAGCAGTTTCTATTGGTTTACGAAAGATACTCCAGGAATAAATTGTCCCCATACACATAAAGATTATTAAGCCTAAAGGAATATAAAGCCATCTGCTCTTATTTTCAGTTACTGAAGATTGCATATTTTAATATTTCCTCCCTGTTTGCTAAATTTACTTGAATATATAGCTATTAACAGTTAATATATTATTATAAAAGTGATTAAGATGTTTAGTAAAT
>JAXKWB010000149.1:0-6297 GCA_036172385.1 Halanaerobiales bacterium
ACCGGGATTTTGTTTTAGAATTTCTTTCGGTTGCTTCAAATTTAATGCTGCATTTAAGCCGCTTAAGTGAAGAAGTGATTTTATGGAATTCTAAAGAGTTTTCATTTATCGAACTGGCCGATCAGTACACAACCGGCAGCTCAATTATGCCGCAGAAGAAAAATCCTGACCTGGCTGAACTGGTGCGGGGTAAAACCGGTAGAGTAATAGGCAGTTTAAATCAATTAATGCTGACCATTAAAGGACTGCCTCTGGCTTATAATAAAGATCTGCAGGAGGATAAGGAAGGCCTTTTTGATAGTGTCAACACAGTTAAGGTTATTTTAGAATTGTACCCTGAGATGCTGAAAACCATGACTGTTCAAAAAGAGACAATGCAAAAAGCTGCTGCCACAGGTTTTTTAAATGCAACTGAACTGGCAGATTTTCTGGCAGATAAGGGTATTCCCTTCCGTCAGGCCCATCAAATTGTGGGAGAAGCGGTATTGTTTGCTTCTAAAAAGGAAAAAGAACTTGATCAGCTGCAGCAGGAAGAATGGGAAAAAATTCTCGGCCAGTATCTAAAAGTTGATGCTGAAGAATTAAAAGAAAAACTTTCTGTCAAAGCTGCAGTTAACTCTCATGCAACTAAAGGTGGACCCGCATTTGAGGAAAGCAGCAGAGTTATTAAAAAAGAAAAAGAGTTTTTTACTCAAAAAGAATAAGTTATATTAACCCCTGATTTAGTTCTGGAAATAATTCTAAATTAGGGGTTTTATTTTTGTTAAAAAAGTAATACAATAATTATATAATTAAGCTGCTTAAGATTGGAGGTTTTAAAATGAAGAGAATTAATTTATCATCAAATAAATTTTTAATAGTAGTTTTGACAGTCTTTTTAGTCACTACAGCTGCTTTTACAGCTTCAGCTTTTTCTAAATATGAGGAGGATGTTGCTGCAAGATTATATGATGATTTAGAGCAAGAATACAGGATTACAGAATTTAAAGCCGGCAGTCTGGAATATAAAACTTTACAGAGGCTGGAAGCAAATATAATTAAATCCGGTTTTAAAGATGAAGAATTTAAGCTCCATCATATTCACGATCAGCTAATCAATGCTTATTACATCGGCAATGGTAATATTATGCTTTTTGAAGGACTGCTGCAGAAATTAAAGACAGAAGATCAGCTGGCAGGTTTAGTGGCCCATGAGATTGGTCATGCTGTAGAAGAACATCTAACTGAAGACCTGGAGAGAAACCTGGGACTTTCAATTTTGAATCTGTTATTTAATCATTTTACAGATAATGAATATCAGACAATGACCAATATAGCTCAAAATTTAATCGCCAATGGTTATTCTAGAGAACAGGAACAGGAATCTGATATTTATGCAGTTGATTTAATGATGCGCAGCGGCTATGATCCCCAGGGCTTGATAGAGTTAATGAAAATCTTTAAAGAAAACAGCAATAATTTTAAGCTTTTAGAATTTACTCAGACTCACCCTATACCGGAGAGCAGAATTGAATATTTAGAGGATTATATTGCTCAGAAAAGGTCGAACTCAGGCTCTAAAGAGAGTGATAGCAGTTCAGCAGAGCAGGAGCAGGATCAAAGCCAGAAACAGCCTGTAAGGGTTAATAGACAGAAGTTTGAGAATGATTTGCTTGCATTTTCCTATCCGGAAGGCTGGGAATTTAGTCAGGAAAGAGCTTTAAAAGAAGAAATCAAATTTAGATATCAACTTAAGGCGGAAGAAGTTAAGGGTGAAATATTTATGCAGGATTTAAGCGGCAAAACTTTTATGGAAACCAGCAGAAAACAGTTTAATTATGCTGCAATTGTGGCTGAAGAAAATGGATTTGAAGTAGATAAAAGAAATTTAAGCACTGAGCAGCTTGATATTTATCAGCTGCAGCTGCAGCGGGAAAACAAGTTAAGCCTGCAGTACTTCATTAATCAAAAAAATGAACAGCAGCTGCTGAAATTAAGTTTTGAGATTGACGGCAGCAGTAAGATTCAGCAGCGAAAATTAATTGAACAGTTGATTAACAGTATCAAATTCAAATAATAAAAAATACAAAAATAATATGGAGTGAGTATTTTGAAAAACCAAACACAAAAGTTAGTCTGGGCAAGTTTTTTACTGGTTTTAGGAATTATTTTACCAAGATTGGTTAATCTGACAGGCAGTATGACGCTTGGAAATTTAATTTCTCCAATGCATATTCCGGTGTTTTTAACAGGGCTGATTTTAGGACCTTTTTATGGAACTCTTGTCGGTTTTATCACACCTTTATTCAGCACCTTACTTTTTGCGATGCCGCCAATGATGCCCCCAATTGCAGTTTTGATGGCTTTTGAACTGGCAGCATTTGGCTTGATTTCAGGCTATCTATATTCTAATAAATTTAAAAATATATATTTGAGTTTAATTGCAGCAATGATTCTGGGACGGGCAGTATATGGACTGGCTTTAATTGCAGTTGGACCAATTTTTAATTTTAACCCACCCTTTATTCCTTTTATGCAGGGAGCGTTTTTGACCGGAATTCCCGGAATGGTGATCCAGCTGGTTATTATTCCACCAATAGTTGAAAAAATCAAGCCGATCAAAGAATTTACAGAGTTTAATAGAAAAGTAAAATAGCTTCTATTATCAGTGTACAAAAATTAATATAATCTTAGATAAAAGCTGTTTACACTTAACTCAAATAAAGTTGATAGTTATTGGAGGAGGAAAATTTATGGAATATGATATATTTTCTGTAGGAGATAATATAGCTGATTATTATCCTGAGGACAAAAAAGTGTATGCCGGTGGAGGCGCCTATAATACAGCTGTGATAGCAAAAAGGCTGGGTGCTAAGGCTGC
Organism: Halanaerobiales bacterium; assembly: GCA_036172385.1. Taxonomy (GTDB): domain Bacteria; phylum Bacillota; class Halanaerobiia; order Halanaerobiales; family Halanaerobiaceae; genus Halanaerobium. Next base: position 2,861 of record JAXKWB010000149.1, read on the forward strand.
TTATTATGGGGTTTTTGGCACAGATGAAAATGCCAAATTTTTATATAATACTTTAAAAAAGGAAAAGGTTGCCTATCCTGCAAATGATATTCGCAAAGGACGGAATGCTGTATCTATTATAAAAAAAGAAGGTTCAAAAGCTCGGGTAGAGGCAGTTGATAAAGGCGTTTATAAAAACTTATCGATCAATAAAAATGTACTGGAGATAATTAAAAACTCAAAAATAGTGCACAGCAATATTTATGCGTACTTTGAGGACTATCTGCCAAAACTTCATTATAAAACCAGACTTTCTTTCGATTTTTCTTATCTCAGAAATAAAAGTTATATTGAGGATATTATTCCTAAAGTAGATATCGCTTTTTTCTCTGAAAGTAAAAAAGCAGAAAATCCGGAAGAATTTTTAGAATGGATTTCAAACCTGGGAGTTGAAGCTGCTGTTTTAAGTCTGGGAGCAGAGGGGGTCTTAATGAAAATTGGAGATCAATTAATTAAAGAAGAGGCTTTACCAGTAGATGCTGTCGATACTTTAGGTGCGGGAGATGCACTGATAGCCGGGTTTTTAACTTATTTAACTAAAGAAGAAAAAAATTATCAAAAAGCTCTGGCCGAAGGGTTGAAAACTGCAGCTAAATACTGTAAAGTAAGGGGTGCACTGGGTGTTTCTGAGCCCAGAGAAGAGGAAGTAAAAATTTATAATAATATACATGGGTAAAATTTAGCTATTTACTGGGGGAAGGATTTATACTATGCGTTTAGTTTTAACGGAGAATTTAAAAGAGGATATGGAACTGGCTAAGCCAATTTATGAAAATGGGAATATCCTTTTAAATAGAGGTGTAAAAAACCTGTACAAATATAAAAAGAAGCTGCTGGATTTGGGAATTAAACATCTTTATATTGAGGATAAGTATTCATATAATATTGAAATTAATGAAGCAATTAAAGACACCACCAGACGTAATGGTAAAAAAATTGTGACCAATACCTTTGACAGAATTAAGAATGGATTCCTGGATTTAAACACCCAGGATTTAAAAGGGGTGGTTGAAGACATCACAGATGAACTGGTTTTAAATGAGGATGTATTATTAAATCTGGTCAGTTTAAAGAGTACCAGTGATTATACTTATGAGCATTCAGTAAATGTGAGTGTTGTCTGTATTGCTCTGGGTAAGATGCTGGGCTACAGCAAAAATGAACTTTTTAAACTGGGAATGGGTGGAATGCTGCATGATGTTGGAAAAACTTTAATTCCTGAGGAAATCTTAAATAAGCCCGGCAGCCTGACCGATTATGAATATCAGGTAATGAAAAATCATCCGGAACTGGGTTTTAATTATCTGCAGCAGATTGAGTCGATCAGTCCTCTCTCGCGAATTGTTGTTTATTCTCACCATGAGCGGGTAGATGGATCCGGTTATCCCCGGGGATTAAAAGAAGATGAAATCCACGAATTTGCCAGAGTAGCTGCAATTGCAGATGTTTTTGATGCTCTGACCAGTGATCGTGTTTATCGAGACAGATGGCCTACCTATAAGGCTGCAGAATATATTATGAATCACACCGAAGAACTATTTGATTATCAGCTGGTAAAAAAGTTTTTACCCCAGGTATCATTTTATCCCAATGGATCCGAAGTTATTTTAAGCAGCGGCCATCGGGCAGTGGTCAAAGATCAGAATGTTGGTTTTCCTACCCGGCCTGTGCTTAGATTAATTGAAGATGACGAAGGTAATGAGCTGGATAAGGAACTGGATCTTTTAAAACATATGAATATTGTAATTACCAAGGTGATTGTTTAAATTATAGCAGGAGTTAATTTCAATATAATTTAAATTTTAAGTCTCAGTTTTTTAAAACTATCTTTCTAATTAGATTAGGGAGGTAGTTTTCTTAATTTGATAAGCTTTGTAACTTTTTTCTTTGATTTTTTAAAGGGATATCAGTCTGAATATAGAATATAATTAGCAGGTAGGAAGATTAAATTCAAAAGATTTTTTTAATAATTTTCTAATAAATGTTTATGGGAGGAATACTATTATGACCGAGGAGATAACCTTTGCTCTGGATATTGGCACCAGGACAATTGTTGGAATTTTAATCAAGGAAAAGGAAAATGGATATCAAATTATTCATTCAGCTGTGCGTGAACATCAGACCAGAGCAATGCTTGATGGTCAGATACATAATGTTGCTCGAGTAGCAGAAGCTGTGGCAGAAGTAAAAAAAGAGCTGGAAGAAAAATCTGGTTTAACTCTAAAAAATGTTGCAATTGCAGCTGCCGGTAGAGCTTTAAAAACAGTAACTCAGAGTCATAACATTGAATTGGAAAGAAGCAGATATATTGAAGAAGATGATTTAAAAACACTGGAATTAAAAACTATTCAGAAGGCTCAGGGACAGCTTAATAATAAGCCGCAGAATGCAAAAGTTGATTTTGAAGGTATTGAGTCCAGGAAAAAGCCAAAAAATACTGTGGATTATCATTTTGTAGGTTATACAGTTCGTAAATATAAGCTGGATGGAATGGAACTCGGTCATCTTTTAGGTCAGCGCGGAAAGAATATGGAAGTTGAGCTGGTAGCTACTTTCTTACCGAGAATTGTAATTGATTCTCTGCTCTCTGTGATTAATAGAGTTGGGCTGGAGGTAGAACATTTAACTTTAGAGCCGATTGCCGCCTCCCACGTGGTTATTCCCGAAGCTATGAGCAACTTCAATCTAGCTTTAGTTGATATCGGAGCCGGAACCTCTGATATTGCAATCACCAAAAGTGGTTCTATTTCTGGTTATGCAATGGTGCCAATCGCCGGAGATGAAATAACCGAAATTATCTCCGAAAAGTTTCTAATCGACTATAATAATGCCGAGCGGGTAAAGTGCAGCCTTTCTGAAAATAATGTACTTGAGGTCAAAACAATTTTAGGAGAAAGTATTGAAATCAATAAAGATCAGGTGCTGGCAGCAATTGAGGAACAGCTTGAGTTATTAAGCAGTTCAATTGCAGAAAGTATTTTAGAAATCAATTCTAATCCACCTCAGGCAGTTATTTTTATTGGAGGCGGAAGTTTAACTCCTGGTCTTAAAAAGAAATTTTCAGAAAAAATTGATATAATTGAAAGCAGAATTGGGATCCGTAAACGAGAAGATTTAGAAAATATTGAAGGTGAGGTTAAGGGAATTAATACAACTCAAACTCTAACTCCGCTGGGAATTGCAGTTACAACCAGAGAAACCCAGAGCAAGGCAGTCTTTATTGAAGTTGGAGTTAATGGAGATCGGATAAATTTACTGACTCTCTCGCAGCCGACAGCTGCTGATGCCCTGCTGGCTGCAGATATTGAAATGGAACAGCTGACCCCGCGTCCGGGGATGGGGATTACCGCCACAGTCAATGGAGAACTCAAAACTGTAAAAGGTGAGATGGGCAGTGC
>JAXKWB010000150.1:0-5008 GCA_036172385.1 Halanaerobiales bacterium
TTATTAAACTTCAATGAAAAGGTGATAGAATGCCAGAGAAAAGATCTATACCACTTTCAGTACCTAACTTATCTATGGATATAGTAGATAATATAAAAGACACTATAGAGTCAGGCTGGGTATCAACAGGTGGTAAATTTATAAAAGAATTTCAGGAGAAAATGGAAAACTATTTAAAAGTAGATAAAGCAGCTGCAGTACAGAGCGGTACAGCTGGTCTTCATCTTGCCATGGAAGTATTAGGTATTGGTAAAGGTGATGAAGTAATAGTTCCTACAGTTACCTTTATAGCAGCAGTAAATCCGGTTACTTATGTAGGTGCAGAACCTGTTTTCATGGATTGTGATGATGATTTAAATATAGACTTAGATAAATTAGAATTTTTTTTAAACCATGAATGTAAAAATATAGAAGGTAAAGTAATAAATACTAACACTGAACGAGAGATCAAAGCTATAGTAGTTGTCCATGTTTTCGGGAATCCAACAGATATGGAAAAGTTGGTGGAGCTAGCTGATAAATATAATCTAAAAATTATAGAAGATTCTACAGAAGCACTTGGCTCATATTATACTTCAGGCAAGTATGAAGGCAGACACTGCGGCACTATAGGAGATATCGGAGTCTATTCTTTCAATGCCAATAAGATTATTACAACAGGTGGTGGAGGAATGCTTGTTTCTCAAGAGCCAGAACTATTAGAAAAAGCAGAATTTTTGGGGGTTCAGGCCAAAACAGATCCTCTATATTACCAGCATGATGAAATAGGCTACAATTACAGGATGACAAATATCCAGGCAGCCTATGGTACAGATCAGATAGATAGACTGGAAGACTTTATAGCCACTAAAATGAAAAACTATAAATTATATAAAAAAGCCATTGCAGAAATAGATGGTTTATCCTTACTTCCTTTTAATGAAGGAACAAGGGCAAACCACTGGTTTTATTCAGTTTTAGTTGATAAAGATGAATATGGTATAGACAGAGATCAGTTATTAAGAAAATTAAATGATGTAAATATCCAGGCAAGACCACTTTGGGGATTGATCCATCAGCAGAAACCTTATCTAGATAATCAGGCATATAATATAGAAAAAGCCCAGTATTATGTAGATCATCTAATCAATATTCCCTGTTCAAGCAGTTTAACAGAAGAGGAAGTAGAGATAGTAGTAGAATGGTTAAAAGAATTTAAAACCTAGCTTTTAATTAAATCTTATTACTCTTTAAATTTTATTAAAACATAACTTTAGATAAAGGATTAATATTTCGGACTGATAAAGATAGGGGGCCATCTAAATGGATGTTGAATTTCATTATTATATGACTTATCTTATTGCCGTAAAAAGCGGCTTTGAAAATAAGCAGGCTCAAACCATAGCTTACTCCAGCCAGTATATAGATGATAATGACATTATCTTCAATATTGCTCAGGGAACTGAAGATCATTATAAAAATTATATCAGCCAGACTAAAAACATAACAAAACCAAGAAAAAAACTTTTTAGAATTTATCCCTTATTTCACTTTATACCGGGTGATCCACTTACAGAAAAAGCTCGACGCAGAGATGGGAAACTGCACTATTTAAATACAACACCAGATAACGATAATGCAAATCAACTATTAGATGCTGCCTTGACAACAAATAATTTATACAAGATAGGAATGGCTGTCCATGCTTTTGCAGATACCTATGCTCATCAAAATTTTGCTGGCTATTATGATGCCTTTAATTCTCTGAAAGGAATACTTAAAAAGTCACCCTCAAAAATAGGCCATGCTTCTGCCGGACATAAACCCGATATTCCTAATTTAATCTGGAATGATCAGCGTTTATTAACTCAAAATTCAGAGAGGAATAACAAAGAGATTTTTTTAAAAGCAGCAGCTCATATCTTTGAAAAACTAAAAAGGCATAATCATCCAGAGGTGAATACTGAAGAATTAAAAAAAGAAAAAGAAGATCTACTTGTTGACCTAAGTGCTGCGGTTGGAGAGACAACGAGTGAATACAGCTTTTTTAAAAATATTTTTTTAAAAGGAGAACAGAAAAAAAGAATCAGTAACTATTTAAAGCTTTCTTCAAAAAAATACTATGGTGGCTCAAGGCTTGAAAAGTATAATGCTTTCAAATGGCTTAATCAGGTGCTGATTAATAAGATAAAACTCAGCTGGATTAAATTCAAAAGAAAAATTCCCTATCTGTCTGTTTTGCTGGAATTTTTAGCGGAAAAGTTTGATAAAATCACTGGGCTGCATTTAACTTACCGATATCACTGGCAGGACAGCAGTTCTTATAAGAAGAGCCGCTGGTATCAATTTCAAGAAGCCGTAAAAGAACTGCAGGACACCGCAGAAGAAATTATCGGTGAAAATGTATTTTCTAAAATGGAACTTGAAGAATTATAAATATTAATAAAAGTCCTTTTCTTTAGTAGTCAAGCAGTAGAGGAGTTGATTTAATGATTGAAAAAATATACAGGTTTTACAGCAGAAAAAGGTTGATCATTTTAGACTTAATATTAATTAATCTGGCAATGTTCCTAAGCTTCATGATGCGTTTTGATGCAGAATGGCCAAATTATATTCAAATTCGCTACTTTTATTATTTAACTTTAATCTCACTAACTTTTCTTATTTTTTCTAACTTATACAATTCGATGTGGAAATATGCCAGTATCGCAGAATTATACTCAATTATAAAAACAACCGCACTCATAAATCTTACTTATATCATACTACTATATTTTTTAAACATAGCATTTCCACGCAGTATAATTCTTATCAATTCGATGGCCACCTTGATTTTCCTGGGAGGTTCACGCTTTGCTTTAAGGACGATTAGAGAATATTTAATCCGCAAAAATGGAACCGATTCTGATGCAAGGGTTAGATCCCTGATCATTGGAGCAGGAGATGCAGGAGAAATCATAGTTCGTGAAATGAATAAGCATCCAGAAATGGGGATCAGTGTTGTTGGTCTAATAGATGATGATCCTGCAAAACAGCATTTAGAAATTCACGGCCACAAAGTACTCGGCACAAGAGAGGATATTCCTAAATATATCAAAAAATTTGATGTGCATGAGGTAATAATAGCTATTCCCTCTGCAGATGGTACTACCATCAAAGAGCTCTATGAACTAAGCAATCAAAAAACAGTTAGGGTAAAGATCGTCCCAGGTGTTTATGAAATTTTAAATGGAGATGTTAATTTAAGCCAGATTAGAGAAGTAAAAGTAGAAGATTTACTGCGCAGAGATCCGGTTGATTTAAAAACAGAAGAGATTTCTGAATACTTAAGAGATAGGACAGTACTGGTATCAGGTGGTGGAGGCTCGATCGGTTCCGAAATCTGCCGCCAGATTGCAAACTTCAATCCTGAAGAAATAATCATCCTGGATATAAATGAGAACAGCACCTATTTTTTAGAGCTGGAACTTAATAATAGATTTCCACATCTAAATATTACCCCGATAATAGGCAGTATTCGTGATAAAGGAAAACTGGATCAGGTCTTTTCAGAATATAAACCTGATGTTGTTTTTCATGCAGCAGCTCACAAACATGTGCCGCTCATGGAGAGCAGTCCAGAGGAAGCCGTAAAAAATAATATTCTCGGCACCAAAAAACTGGCAGAAACAGCCGATCACTTTCATGTAAAAAGATTTGTGCTTGTATCTACAGATAAGGCTGTCAATCCCACCAATGTGATGGGAGCAAGCAAAAGAGCTGCCGAAATGATCATTCAGTCATTGAGCAAAAAAAGCAAAACAAAGTTCATGGCAGTTCGTTTTGGCAATGTACTCGGCAGTAAAGGTAGTGTGATTCCTATCTTTAAAAGACAGATAGCAAATGGTGGACCATTAACAGTAACCCATGAAGATATCACAAGGTATTTTATGACCATTCCCGAAGCAGCCCAACTTGTCATCCAGGCAGGGGCTTTAGGTAATGGTGGCGAAGTATTTATTCTTGATATGGGGGAACCTGTGCGGATCAAAGAATTGGCAGAAGACTTAATAACTCTCTCAGGTCTAACACCTTATGAGGACATAGATATAGAGATAGTAGGCCTGCGGCCTGGAGAAAAATTATATGAAGAGCTGTTATTGGAAACAGAAGAGAGTACAGCGACCGAGCATGAGCGGATTTTTATCAACCACCTCGAGCTGGTTGAAGATGATAGATTAAGCTCAGTGCTGAACAGACTGGAATTTTTGGCTAAAAAGAGAGATGAGCGTGGTATTATCTCGACTCTGGTTGATCTTGTTATAAGCTATGAGCCGCAGCGGGATAATGTGACAAGAGTAGACTTCAGGAATAAAAAAAATGCTTAAGAAAATACTATCCTGGTCAGCTGTAGTAATCTGGATGGGAGTAATTTATAGTTTTTCTGCTCAGTCTGCTGAAGAGTCCTCACGCTTAAGTGCTGGTTTGAGTAAAGTCATATATAGGGTGATTACCGAAGAAGTTGGGCTTAAAGTTCAATTAAGCAGTTTCCACAGCTTTTTAAGACAGGGAGCTCATTTTTTCATCTTCTTCTTATTAGCTCTGCTTTTAGTTAATGCTTTTAGAGTCAGCGGTTATGAGCTTGAAAAAGCAATAATCTATACTTTGCTCATTTCTTTAGCCTATGCAGGGCTGGATGAAATCCATCAGATTTATGTTCCCGGCAGAACTGCAGAACTTAAGGATGTATTTGTTGATGGACTCGGTATAGTTTCCGGAATTGGAATTTATGCTTTAATAAGATATCTGCTGATAATTATCTGATGAGTTTATAATTTGCTGTATTGAAATTAATTAAAACAAAATATTGAATTCTAAAAATTACTTATTGATCCTACTAATATATTTTTTAATATCTTGGTAGGGTTTTTTTATTTTTTCAGCTGCAATAATGGCGAATTATATTATTCAAAAAAGATAATTCACAAAGCACTAGTTGAGAACTTTACTTTCAAGAGTTTAAAGCATATATTTATTAATTGTGTTAATT
>JAXKWB010000151.1:0-9844 GCA_036172385.1 Halanaerobiales bacterium
GTTGGAATTACTGGTGCAGACTTTATTAAAGAAAATATCAAAAAACTGGAAGGTAAAAAAGCAGCTGTTTTTGCAACTGGTGCTTCACCGGCAAAGGAAGAGGTTATCGAGGAAGTAAAAAATAAGAATTTCACTAAAGAAGAACAAGAATATTTTAAATTTTTCTATTTGCGGGGAGGATTTGATTACAGTAAATTAGGATTTAAGGATAAAGTCTTAATGAGTATTATGAAGTGGAAATTAAATAGTAAAAAGAAAAAAGACGAAGAAATGACAGAAGAGGAAAAGGGAATGCTGGCTGCTTTTGACAACCCGGTTGATTTTACAGATAAAGAAAATATAGAAAAAATAGTCTCTTATTTTCGATAGACACCGATAGGTACCAGGTACCTAAATAGTTTTCTGGTGTCAGGCACCTAAAAATAGACAAAAAAGCAAGGTTCTGACGAATCTTCTTCGATCTCCTGCTTGCAGTTTTTCTTTTTACTCTTCTTATTTTTTCCTTTTGTTTTTGGTTTAGACCTCCATTACTATCTTTGATTTCCTTAAAGTTAACTATTAAAGAGTGCTTCTTCCTTAATAGTTACTTTTTGGTCATCTCCAATAGTAATTTCTCCGGCTTAGTGCAGTCTTTCTAAACCGCAAACAAAATTACTCAAATAAGGATTTCAAAAGCTCCTTACAAACATTTGATCTTAGGACTTCCTCAGAACCTTGCAATTATAGTGTAGGGTTTAATGGCTAAAATTTCAAATTAGATTAAAACTACTTAATGGTAATTAAAGTTTATTAACAGTTATTAAGGAGAGTTAAGTCCGTTATTCGCCAAATTTTCAACTAAATATCTGGTTAAGTTTAAACTAAAATTGGAGGTTAAGATAATGAGAAAAATTAAATTAGATAAAAGTATTTTTAATGATTTTTACTGGTTAAATGAGCCGGAAGAATATTATTTCGAAAATGAGCTGGTAATAAAAACTGAGCCGCAAACAGATTTCTGGCAGCGAACCCACTATGGTTTTAGAAATGATAATGCTCCGGCTCTGCTGACTGATCTCAAAGCTGACTTTTCTTTTGCTGCTAAATTTAAATTTGAGCCGCAGACTAAATATGATCAGTGCGGACTCCTGCTCAGACTGGACAGTGAAAACTGGATTAAAATTTCTACAGAATATGAAAACCAGGAAATCAGCAGGTTGGGTTCGGTTGTTACCAATCTGGGCTATTCCGACTGGGCAACAGAGGATATAGATTCGGAAATTAGCTCAATTTGGTATAGAGTCAGCAGAAGAGGAAATGATTTTTTAATTGAAAATTCTTTTGACGGCAGCGAATGGTCACAGATGCGGATTACTCATCTGAATCAGGATTTTGAAGAAATTAAAGTTGGAGTTTATGCCTGCAGCCCTAAAAACAGCAGTTTTAAAGCCAAAATTGTGGAAATGAATATTGACGATAATCACTGGGAAGCAAAATAAATATTTGAGGTGAGATAAAATGAGAGTTTATTTATTAGTCGCTATTCTGGTTTTTTTCTTATTAATGTCTACGACGGTGATGGCAGCTTCGGAAAAAGATGTATTAAAAGACATTTTCAGAATTGAAACGGAGAACTTAGAATCTCTTTTTGCAGCTTCTTTTTTAGAACAGGTTTCTGTGGATCAGATCAAAGCAATTGTTAATCAGTATGGAAGTGCCCTGGGGGATGTTCAATCAGCAGAGAAGACTGAGGATGGCTATAAATTGCAGTTTGAAAAGGGAACTGCTCCGGCTCAAATAAGCTTAAATGGAGAAGGCAAAATAATTGGGCTCTGGTTTGGCAGCTACACTCTGGCAGAAGATAATCTGGAGGACATTTTAGCAGATCTAAAAGAACTGGCCGGTGAACTTTCAATTTCAGTAATTAAAAATAATCAGGAAAAAGTGGTTAGCTATAATGATCGAAGAAAGTTAGCAGTAGGTTCTACTTTTAAATTACATGTGTTAAAAAAATTGTATGATCATCTTGAAGCAGCTGATAAAAAATGGAGTGATGTTATAAAATTGGAGAAACAGAATATGTCGCTACCTTCTGGAATTCTACAGAACTGGCCTGCTGGTGCACCTCTGACTTTAAGAACTTTAAGTAATTTAATGATTTCGCAGAGTGATAATACAGCTGCAGACCATTTAATAGATTATATAGGGAGAAAAAAAATAGAAACCAGTCTTGCTGACCTCAATCTTCCTTTTTTAAAGACCAGAGAATTCTTTATTCTAAAATTTTCTGAGGCTAGTCAGTTGAGACAAAAATATTTAAATGCGAATTTAAAGAAAAAAAGAGAAATTCTGGCTGATCTTTCCGGGAGGGACCTTAAAAATATTTCAGTTGGCAATGAACCAGTTTTAATTAAAGATCTGGAATGGTATTTTAGTACCGAAGAATTAGCCAGATTGATCTATCAGTTAAAAGAGGCACCGGAAATTAAAATTAATCCTGGTCTGGTTGATAAAGATAATTATTATTTAGCAGGTTACAAGGGTGGCTCAGAACCAGGGGTACTGCAGTTTACCCATCTGCTTCAGAAAACAGAGAATGCTGATATTTATGCCGTATCACTGACAATTAATAACAGCAAAGAAGCAGTTGATAGTCAAAAAGTTGCTCAGCTGACCTCAAGGTTGATTTCTGCTGTGGTTGGACTTTAAAAATATTAATTATCAGCAGCAGTTAGTCAGTCTGCAACCTATTTTATTAATTATTAAGTTTCAAATGGAGGCGGCAGTAATGCAAAGTGAGATAGTTAAATTGGAAACGGGAAATATAGAATATACATTTAGAGGAAAAGGTCCAGTTATTTTAAATCTTCATGGGGGGCACTCTAACTGTCAGGAAAGTTTTGGTATTCAGCCGCTGCTGGATGCCGGCTACAGCATTTTAACTCCTTCCCGACCTGGATATGGTAAAACAAATATAGAAGCTAAAACTCCTGCAGCAACTGCTGCCGTCTTAATTGAACTCTTAGATCATTTAACTGTTGATAAAGTCAATTTAATCGGTGTTTCTGCAGGTGGACCAACAGCTATTTATCTGGCAGCAAATTATCCAGCGAGAGTTAAAAAGTTAGTTCTTGAATCTGCAGCTTCAAAAGCCTGGTTAACTAAAAAAGATTTAGATTATAAGGTAGGGAAAATTATTTTTAATCCTAAGCTGCAGCGAATAACCTGGTTTATGCTGCGTAAAATAGCCAATAACTTTCCTGACTTTTTTGTAAAAATATTTTTGCCGCAATTTTCTACCTTGACTAAAAAGGAAGTAATGGCCAGGATGGATAATCATGACCTGGAAGAGGTAGTTAAAATGGTAAACCGCTATGCTTCAGATAAAGGGTTTATTTATGACCTGGAGCACCAGACCGAAAAAGAGGTGCTGCAGAAAATAGAAGTTCCGACTTTAATCCTTCACAGTAAGTATGATAAGTCAGTTTCTTTTGAGCATGCAGAGTACGCAGCAGAGAATATAAAAAACTCAAAAATATACTCTGATGATTTCTGGGGCCATTTAATCTGGATCGGTAGAAATAAGAAAAATAGAAATAAAAGACTGCTGGAATTTTTGGATTGAAATTATTGCTGAAGTCAATCAGAGCCCAGCTTTGATCGCTGTATATAGCTTTAAAACAAGAAGAAAAAGCGAGAAAAAAAGAGAAATAACAAAATAATTTTAAATAATCCTTGACAGTGGTATATCAGAGTGCTATACTATGGGAGATGGAGAAAAAACAAGTAAGAGTTCCATCGTTAAAAACTAGGAGGAATTTATTTAATGATTTACACAGGAACAGTTAAGTGGTTTGATGGGAAAAAAGGTTTTGGCTTTATTGAAAGAGAAGACGGAGACGACGTGTTCGCACACTTCTCAGCAATTGAAGAAGATGGTTTCAAAAACCTTGACGAAGGTCAGGAAGTAGAATTTGAAATCGTAGAAGGCGACCGCGGCCCACAAGCTGCTAACATCGTTAAATTATAAAGCATAGATAGTTTTATGAATTTAAGGCTCTGTTCATTTATCTGGACAGAGCTTTTCTAAACAATCTGCTTTATATTAATCGAAGTTAAAAATCGGATTCAAAATTGTAATTTAGAATACAAAATGTGTTTGAGCGGCTAAACGCCGGTCTATAAAAGAGAAAATTAATGATTTTAAAAAAATAATGGTTGACAGGAGCATTTAATAATGCTAAACTGTAAAAGATGGAAAACAAAAAACAAGTAACACTTCCATCGTTAATAATAGGAGGAATAATTTAATGATTTACACAGGAACAGTTAAGTGGTTTGATGGGAAAAAAGGTTTTGGCTTTATTGAAAGAGAAGACGGAGACGACGTGTTCGCACACTTCTCAGCTATCGAAGAAGAAGGTTTCAAAAACCTTGAAGAAGGTCAGGAAGTAGAATTTGAAATCGTAGAAGGCGATCGCGGCCCACAAGCTGCTAATATCGTTAAGTTATAAAGCAAATAAAAGTTTTATAATAGAATTGAAAGCCCTGATTGCTTTTTTAAGTGGTCAGGGTTTTTTTGATTATAATAGCTAATGTAATAGTCTAAAATTATTGCATTTATAAATAAAAGATTTAAATATTTTGATTGAAGCGAGTTATTTTTTAGAATTTAAAATAAGGAAGTTTAATATAACTTTATAAGAGAAAGGGTTTTTAGTGTGGATAAAAGAGAAATAATAAATTTAGCGGTTATTGCCCATGTTGATGCTGGTAAATCAACCCTTGTTGACGCTTTTTTAAATCAGAGTGGAGTTTTTAGAGAAAACGAAGAAGTTGTAGATTGTATAATGGACAGCAATGATCTTGAGCGGGAGCGCGGTATCACAATTTATTCCAAAAACTGTGCCATTGAGCATAATGGAGTTAAAATCAATATCGTTGATACTCCGGGACATGCGGACTTTTCTTCTGAGGTAGAACGAGTTATTAAAGCAGTAGACTCTGCAATTTTAATTGTGGATGCCTCTGAAGGACCAATGCCGCAGACTAGATTTGTTCTCAAAAAATCTTTAGAAAAAGGAATTAAACCGATTGTCTTTATTAATAAAATAGATAAGAATAACCAGCGGGCAGAAGAAGTTCATGATGAGATCATTGATCTTTTTATCGAGCTTTCTGCAGATGATGAACAGCTGGAATTCCCTGTGATTTATGGTATAGCAGTAGAAGGGAAGGCTTTTTTCGAACTGGATCATGAAAGTGAAAACCTGGATCCACTATTTGAAACAATTATTGAGAGTGTTGATAGTTATCCAGATTTAGACGATCAGCCCCTGCAGATGCAAATTTATGATCTTGCTTATGACGATTATCTGGGTCGAATGGGTATTGGCCGCGTCTATAAAGGAACACTTAAAGATGGACAGCAGGTAGAAGTTTATAAGCGTGATGGTTCGACTAAAAAAGGGAAGATTACCAAACTATCTGTTTACGAAGGTTTAAAACAGAATGCAGTTGAGGAAACACACAGTGGAGAGATTGTATCGATTGCTGGACTGCCGGATATCTCAATTGGGGAAACCGTCTGTGAGGTAGGCAAAGTAGATCCTCTGCCGATGATAGAAATTGCTGAACCAACTCTGGCCATGTATTTTCTGGTCAATGATTCTCCTTTTGCCGGTCTGGAAGGTGAGTATTTAACTACCCGCCATCTAAAAGCCCGTCTGGAAAGAGAATTAGAAGTCAATGTAGGACTGCGGGTTGAGAAAGCCGAAAACACCGAAGCTTTTAAGGTTTCCGGCCGTGGAGAACTGCATCTTTCAATTCTGTTAGAAAATATGCGTCGGGAAGGCTATGAGGTTTCTGTTTCCAAGCCTGAAGTTTTAATGAAAGAAATTGACGGAAAAAAACATGAACCGATCGAAAAAGTAATGGTTGAGCTGCCGGAGAAATATTCTGGTACTGTAATTAATAAATTAAATCAGCGTAAAGGAATTATGCAGTCTATGCTGCCCGAAGGTGATTATGTACATTTAGAATATCTGGTCCCAACCAGAGGCTTGATTGGTTTTAGAAGTGAATTTATCAATGATACCAGTGGAGAAGGGACTCTGATTCGTTCCTTCGAGAAATATGAACCTTTTAAAGGTGAGGTTCCAAAACGTAAGAATGGAGTTTTGATTTCCAATCAGCAGGGAACTGCCATGGGATATGCACTTTCTAACCTGGAAGATAGAGGCCAGATGTTTATTGAGCCGGGAACCAAGGTTTATGAGGGGATGATCATTGGTTTACACAGCCGTGATAATGACCTGACAGTTAATGCCTGTAAGAATAAAAAGCTGACAAATGTTAGAGCTTCCGGGTCTGATGATTCTATTAACCTGGCACCTGCTAAAAAATTCACCTTAGAGCAGGCCTTAGAGTTTATAGAAGATGATGAACTGGTAGAAATAACACCGGATGCAATTCGTCTGCGCAAAAAGATTTTAGACGAAAAAACTCGACTTAGAAATAACAAATAGAAAAATAATAAGTAAAACAGATCCGGCTGGAGTTAATTCTGGTCGGATTTTTCTTTTTTAAAATAGTAAGAAAAATCAAATAATTTTTATATTGACATTTAATTTTCGATATGATAAATTTATAATTGGTAATAGTATCAATTATTTAAAAAAGATTAGGAGTCAGAAATAACAAATACTAATAAAGAAGGTGTTAACAATGAGAGCTATTGTTATTGACCAATATGGTGATAAAGAAGAACTAAAAGAAACAGATTTACCAGTCCCGGAACCTGAAGCTGATGAAATTTTAATTGAAGAACACGCAGCAGCCGTTAATCCTATTGACTGGAAGCTGCGCTATGGTTATCTAAAAGAAAAACTGCCTTTTGATTTTCCCATTGTCCTGGGCTGGGATGTAAGTGGAGTAGTTAAAAAAACAGGAGAAGATGTAACTTCTTTTGCAAAAGGAGAGCGAGTTTTTGTTCGACCTGAACTCACCAATCGAGGCAGCTATGCAGAATATACAACTGCCAGAGCGGATCTGGCAGCCAGAATACCAGATAACATTGATTTTAAAGAAGCAGCTGCAGTTCCCCTTGCTGGACTAACTGCTTATCAATGTCTGGTAGATGTGGGCAAATTAGTTTCCGGCAGCAAAGTATTGATTCATGCTGGTGCTGGTGGGGTTGGCAGTTTTGCGATTCAAATAGCCAAAAATCTGGGAGCTTATGTTGCAGCTACCTGCAGCACAAAAAATGTAGAGTTTTTAAAATCACTGGGAGCTGATGAGGTCATTGATTATACAAAAGCTGACTTTGCTGAGGTATTAGAGGATTATGACTTTGTTCTTGATTCTCTCGGAGGAGAAATACAGGATAAAAGCTTCAATATCCTCAAACAGGGTGGAATGCTGGTTTCAATTGTTGAAGAACCTGATCAGGAAAAAGCCGACCAACTTGGTGTTAAAGCTGAGCTGCACTGGCTAATACCTGATGGAGAAGAACTTGCAGCTCTGGCCGGAATGATGAAAAATAGAACTTTAAAACCTGTGGTGGGATCAGTCTTTCCCTTTTCAGAAGAGGGTCTCAAAGATGCGCATGAGTTAAGTGAAACCCATCATGCAAGAGGTAAAATTGTTATTGAAATTAGCTCCTGAGGTTAGTTAAAAATTTTCTTTGCCGGCTCTAGTAAGTTGAGAATAATAATTAATAAAAGATTAAAATCAAGTTAAAATTTAACTATTTTAAATTTTAAAGCAGGATAATTACTTTTTAAATAGAAAGAATATATATAAGAGGAAGTATTCTGTTTTACTGAAATTTGTCAGTAAATGTTCTTGACAGGACTTATTTTAGAATGATATACTGTTAACAGTAATAATTATTAATAATTGGAGGTATGTAAAAATGGTAAAGAATGATCAAACAGCCCAGAATTTACGTTCCGCATATGCTGGAGAAAGTATGGCTTATCAGCGCTACATAGCCTGGGGCAGAAAGGCAAAAGAAGAAGGTTTCGAAAATGTAGCTTTACTTTTTAAAGCGATCGCGAATGCTGAACAGGTTCATGCTGGAAATCACTTTGAAGCACATGGAAATGTTGATGGCGGCTTTTTAGTTGCTGGTGGTGGAGAATTTGGTTATGGAACAACCTCCGAAAATCTTGTTGGAGCTATTGCAGGTGAAGAAGGCGAAATCGAGCAGATGTATCCTTCCTATAGTTTAGTTGCTAAAGATCAGGGAGAATCTGATGCAGTACGTTCATTCCATTATTCTTTAGAAGCAGAGCAGATCCATGCTAAACTTTTCAGAAATGCTAAAGAACATGTTGATAATGGTGAAGATATTGAATTAGAATATGTTAGTATCTGTCAGGTTTGTGGACACACAGTTGTTGATGATGTACCGGATAAATGTCCTGTTTGTGGAGAGCCTAAGTCTAAATTCCGTAAGTTTACTAAGCAAATAGTTGCTGAGTAATTAAATTAGGTTTCTTAAATCACTTTCAGTTGCGAAAGTTGATTTAGTTAATTAAATAATTATCAAAACTATAAGGAGGAATTTTTAATGGGTTACTATGATCTTAAAAAGCTGGAAAACACTGGTGAAGACAAGACAGCCTTGGAGAAAAAACATGTTCCTTATATCCAATGTCCTGATAAAGTTCAAAAAGGTGAATATTTTGAGGTAACAGTTACTTTTGGTAAGGAAATTACTCATCCAATGGGACCAGATCACTATATTCAGTATTTTGATCTTTATGCTGATTATGCAAGTCTGGCAAGAGTTGACTTTACACCTGAAATGAAGGCAGAAGCTACCTTAACTCTTAAGCTGGAGGAATCCTGTGACTTAAATGTATATGCATTCTGTAATTTACATGATCACTGGGAAGGTTCCAAATCAATTGAAGTTGTAGAGTAAAAACAAAATAAAATTTTAGTACTTAATAACCGCCCTTCGGGGCGGTTTTTTGCATTGTATTAAGAAAAATTTCAAAAAAACATTTACAAGAGCGAATTGGTCTGTTATACTTAATTTAAACTAAAATTTAGATAAATAAATAAATATTTAAAAACGGAGGTGCTGGCAATAGAAAACTTAACTGAAAGAGAAAAGGAAGTTCTGGGGCTAATCAAAAAAGATGCCACAGTCAGCAGAGAAGAGATAGCAGATCAGCTTGCTATTTCCGAATCGGCTGTAGGCACCTATATTCATCATTTGAGCAGTAAAGGCTATCTTCTGGGGCGGGGATATATAACTGCTCCCGAAAAAAAGGTAGTTGTTATTGGGGGGGCCAATCTTGATATTAAAGGTTACAGCCCCAATTATATCAAGGGAAGCTCCAGTCCAGGCTGGATAGAAGAGAGTTCTGGTGGAGTCGGGCGAAATATTGCAGAAGATCTGGCACTTCTGGGTCAGGATGTGGTTCTTCTGACCACAATCAGCGGTGATCACTTTGGTCAAAAATTAAAAGACGAAACAAAAGATGCCGGGGTTGATATTTCACACTTTAAAATCACCTCGGCTCAGGACTATAAGACCGGAGTTTATCTTGCTCATCTTGATCAAAATGGAGATTTAATCGGAGCTGTAAATGATATGCGGATCTTAAAGGAAATTGACCGTAATTATCTGCAGGAAAAGAGAAAAATTATTGAAACTTCAGCTATGATAATTTTTGATACAAATTTAGAGCAGAGTACTATTAATTTTTTAGTTGAGCTCTGTTCAGAAAAAAAAATGACAAAAATTGCTGATGCGGTTTCAGTCGAAAAGGCGCTTAAATTAAAAGGCAGGTTAGAATCTCTTGATTATCTAAGGGGGAATCTGGACGAAATCGAAGTAGCAATGGAT
>JAXKWB010000152.1:0-6441 GCA_036172385.1 Halanaerobiales bacterium
AGTTCTTGGTCCTTAATAATTGGGGATTTTGAAGGATATTTTTCTAGATCAATATTTAACTGAGAACGAATTTTATTTAAACTTTGATTATCCTGGGTAATTTCAAGCAGCGTTTTCTTTTTATTTAACGCTTCTGCAGCTGCAATTGCAGCTGCTTCGGCTGTATTCATTCCGACGGGTAAAACTCGAGCACTCGCCGCTGTCAGTGAGCTGTAGCCGCTGCTGCGGCCAACAATCATTAAATTATTATTTATTCGAGCAATTAAAGTTCTTAAAGGAATTGAATAATATTCAGGATTAAACAAAACAAAACCCGGATAATCATGGTCTGCCGCCTGATAGTCCAGAGGATAAGAGGCAATTGTTATACTATCTGCGAATATTTTTTGACGAAACAGGTCTTTAATTTTTAGCTGATATTCCGTTAAAAAATGTCTGCTTTCTCTTCTATAAAGTTCTGGGGGTAGATCACGAAGCCCAGCCTTTTCAAAACCTGCTAAATTATTCTGTAAATATTTTAATATTAATTTCGCCTCTTCTGCTGCCTTATTTTTAGCCTTGACAATTGAAGACTCAGAAAGGGGATCTACATTAAATAAGAGCAGTGCATTAATATAAGCCTCATAACTGCCGTCATTTTCAATAAAAACTATATTAAGACCCCTTAAACGCAGATCCTGATTCCGGGGCGGATAACTCTTACCGAATTCAGAAAATCCCCAGGCATGATCATCTCTAAAATAACTTTCTTGATATCTATTATTTCTAACTGCTTTTTTTAATTTCTCGGGTTCTACTCCTGAAAATTTTAAAATTTGAGTAGAAGCCATCCAGCTGTTTCTTAAATTTATATCAGCTGTGCCCAGAAAGAAATTTTCTCCGGCAGCTGCAGCCAGGTCCCCATCCTGTGAAGCATCAATAAAAATTTCTGAACTAAGGTGATAAATATCATTACCTTTTTTTATTTTTATTGATTCAATTTTATTATCTTTTCTGTAAACTTCCTGCAGTTCCGCAGAATTAATAATTTTTATATTCTTTTCTGCTCCCAGCATCTCCTCAAATACAGCTTCTGCTTTTTGAGGAGAAAATGAGATAGAAGAACCAACTTTTTGATGCCATTCCGAAAATAATCCATGATTTATATTATTTGAATTACGATCATAATTTAAGTCCAGAAAATTAAGAGCTGCATAGGTCATTAAACCACCCGGTTTTTCTCTGGTCATAACCAGAATAACTTCTTTACCTTCTCTGGCAGCTGCAACAGCTGCTGCAACCCCTTCTGGTTCAGCTGCATAAACAGTGATCTCTTTTTTAATATTTTCAACTGCATAAATCGAAGAACTTATAATTACAGCTAAGAAAAAAGTAACTATAATAATTAACAGTGTTTTATTTTTTTTTGACATCACTTTTCTCCTCAAAGATTTTAGTCTATTTATTAAAATTCAGCATTACCAGGAGTGCGGGGGAATGAAATAACATCTCTAATATTTTGCATTCCAGAAAGATACATTAATAATCTCTCGAACCCCAGCCCGAAACCAGAATGTGGTACTGATCCGTATTTTCTAATATCTAGAAACCACTCATATTTTTCTAAATCCATATTCAGCTCTTCCATTCGCTGTTTAAGTTTATCATATCTTTCTTCCCGCTGACTGCCGCCAACAATTTCTCCAACGCCAGGTACCAGACAGTCAACTGCTGCCACTGTTTTACCATCATTATTCTGGCGCATATAGAAGGCTTTAATTTCTTCTGGATAATTCTTAACCATAATTGGCTTTTTAAAGTGTTCTTCAGTCAGATACCGTTCATGTTCAGACTGCAGATCAACACCCCAGCTAACTGGATACTCAAAGTCCTGACCACTATTTTTCAGAATTTCTATTGCTTCAGTATAAGTAATTCTGCCGAAATCGGATTCAATAATCTTCTCAATCATTTCCCGGCGTCCTTCATCAATCCACTGATTAAAAAAGTCCATTTCTTCCTCTGCTTCTTCCAGAGCAAATTTAAATAAGTTTTTAATAAAATCCTCCATTAAGGTCATCATTTCATCCAGATTACAGAAAGCCATCTCTGGTTCAATCATCCAGAACTCAGAAGCATGACGTGAGGTATTCGAATTTTCAGCTCTAAAGGTTGGTCCAAAAGTATAAACATCTCCCAGAGCAGTTGCCAGTAATTCAGCCTCCAGCTGACCGCTTACTGTCAGACCTGTTTCTTGAGCAAAAAAGTCTTCGCTGAAATTTATTTCTCCTTTTTCTGTCCGGGGAAGATTATCCAAATCAAGGGTAGTTACTTTAAAAACTTCCCCTGCTCCCTCTGCATCACCTGAAGTAATTATTGGAGTCTGAATATACTTAAAATCTTTATTATAAAAATAATTATGAACTGCATAAGACATTTTACTCCGGAAACGATTAATAACACCAAAGGTATTTGTTCTGGCTCTTAAATGAGCGATTTCTCTTAAAAACTCAAAACTGTGTCTTTTTTTCTGCAGGATAAAGTCTTCGGGAGCCTCTCCAATAATATCTATTTCTTCAGCCTTCATCTCTACATCCTGTTCTCTACCCTCAACTTTGTCTATATATCCTTTAACTTTAATACTGGCCCCTGTATTAATCTCTCCCAGTGGATGCTGATCTGGATTTAAAACAACAAGCTGCAGATTTTCGAGAGCACTCCCATCATTAATTTCTATAAAGGCAATATTTTTTGAGACCCTTTTTGTTCTTACCCATCCCATAACAATAATGTCTTTATAGCTATCAATATTATCTTCTAAAATATCTTTAATTTTTTTCTTTTCAAAGTAATTCATTTTATAATTTTCCTCCCAATTATGTTATTCTGTATTGTAATTGTTAATCAAAATAATTAATCTTTCTATATTCTATTAGAATAATTTCTATTATATTTACTTCTCGTAAGCAGAGCGAAATCCTTTAAGAAATAAATAAAATTTCATCTTAATTCAGGATAAAAGCATTTAACAGCCCGGAGTAAAGACCCCGGGCTGTAATTAATTTTTTATGATTATTTTTCTAATTTCATTGGCTCACCACAACAAACAAGTTCTCCACCGCCAGCTTCTTTAACCTCAACAACATTACCACAAATGTCACAGCGATAAACTTCTCCTTTTTTCTTTACATTCATCTTTTTACCTCCTCATATAATTCCATAAAATATAAACAGCAATTTAAAAACTGTAAATCTATTTGCCTAATACTAAATATATTATATGTAAAAAAAGAAGTTTTTGCAATATTTAATTATTGATCTGATCCAACTTGAATTCATTATGTAAGACATTCAATGCTTTATTGGCTTCTTCCTTTTTTATTAAACAAGAAATTTTTATTTCAGAAGTTGTTATCATCTCAATATTAATATCATTTTCACCAAAAGAAGTAAACATTCTGGCAGCAATACCAGGGGTGGACTGCATTCCTGCTCCAACAATAGAAATTTTTGCAACATCTTGATCAATAGTATAGTTATTAAATTTTAGCTGCTCTTTAATTTTATCCAGGACCTTAACAGCCATTTTTTCCTGTTCCTGATTAATTGTAAAAGTTATATCGTTCAGTTCATCCCGCTGTAAGTTCTGAATAATCATATCAACATTGACTCCTGCATCGGCAAGAGCTTTAAACATTTTACCAGCTATTCCTGGCTCATCTGGCACTCTTTCTACAGTAATTTTAATTTCTCCTAAATCACTCGCTGCTCCTACTACATTTTTTTTACCTTCCATTTTCTCATCTCCTCTAACAATTGTACCTTCTGTCTTATTAAAACTTGATGCAATATATAATTCAAGTCCAAAATTATTGGCAAGTTCCACAGCCCTGGGATGAAGTACATTGGCACCTAAGTTGGCAAGTTCAAGCATTTCCTGATATGAAATAGAATCCAGTTTACTTGCTTCTTCTACAATTCTTGGATCTGCTGTATAAACACCATCTACATCAGAGTATATCTCACAGCGATCGGCGTTCATAGCCGCTGCTACTGCAACAGTAGTGGTATCAGAACCACCTCGACCTAGAGTTGTAAAATCCTGATTATCATTTACACCCTGAAAACCGGCAACTATAACAATTTTATTTTCTGCAAGTTCCTTTTTTAGACGTGTTGTGTCAACATCTTTGATCATTGCCTGATTGTGTTTTTCATCAGTTCTAATTTTCATCTGACTACCGGTTAAAGAAATGGCTGGATAACCTAAAGAATGAATGGCCATTGTTAAAAGAGCAATTGAAACCTGTTCCCCTGTTGTTAAAAGCATATCTACTTCTCTTGGATCAGGATCATCTGTGATATCTCCCATTAAGTCTATTAAATGATCAGTAGTATCTCCCATAGCTGAGACTACTACAATCATTTGATTACCTTCCTCATAACCTTCAATTACTCTGCTGGCAACATTTTTTATCAAATCAGGATTTGCAACTGAACTTCCTCCATATTTTTGTACAATTAATGACAATTGTTTCACCTTCCTATTGTAAATTATAAATTATTAATCTTCCTTAACTGCTATAATATTATTAACAGTTAATACTCCTTCTAGATTCTCTACTTCTTCCAATAATTTTTCTAAATCATTTTCTCTAATTTTTTTAGTCAAAATAATTACCGGCAGCAGGGGTGTTTCTGTTAAATTGTCATGTAAAATTAGATCTGCTAAATTTTTTTCTGAAAATATTTTCTTTATTTTATCTATTATTTGCTCATTTTTTTCGATCTGAAGTCTGACATAAAAAGAACTAAACTTTTTCTGATAATAATCAGACATATTAATATTATTAATCTCAAAGCTAAAATCTGTCCATTTTTCATTTTTTATAAACTTCGCTGCATTTATAATGTCAAGGCTCAATAGATTCACAGAGGCTTGATCTGAGTTTTCTGCTGTAAAGGTAGTTTTAGCATTATAGTTTGAAAGAAATTCCACTCCATTGCTGTTTTCATTAATCGATGCCAGAAAACTATTTTGAGGAATCAAATTAGGTCTTACACCCAGATATAATTCTCCATTTTCTTTTTTGATAGTACAGATAAGTTTTATTTTATATCCAAGTTCTGCTGCATAAATTAAATCATAACTTGTAATTCCCTTGATCCCTCTGGCATTTACTATTGCTGGATCTAGAGCTGTATTATAAAATAGATTAGCCAGTAAAATAATTTTATTTAAACTATCAACTCCATTTAAATCCAGATCGGTATTTTCTTCTGTATAACTTAGCTCTTTTGCCTGTTCTAATGTTTCTTTCATACTAATTGTCTTTTTTTCCATCTCTGCCAAAATATAATTTGTTGTAGCATTCAAAACCGCATTGAGCTCTTTCAGTTCATCCAGAGCATAAAAATTATCAATCATCGTTTTTAAAGGAAGTGGAGAAAATGCTGCTGAAAAAAAGAGTTTGCTCTGATATTTTTTCTCAATTTTTTTTATATCCGAATAATTTTCCGTTATTACTTTTAAATTTGAAGTAATAACAACTTTTTTGTTTTTTAAAGCCTGGAGCAAATATGCTAAAGTTTCCTGATTTCTACTCAGCTCCAGAATTATATCAACTTCAGAATCTAATATGATTTTATTATAGTCACCTATAAATTCTACATTTTCAAATTTCTCTTTAATAGAAGAAATTATTTTGTTATCCACAGAACTATTTAAAATATATGTAATATTAATCTTTTGAGCTGTTAATTTTTCGATCCTAAATATATTTTTTTTAAAGAAATCGAAAAATTTCTGCAAAAGATCTTCCTGATTGGTAACTAAAGCCAGTTTAAGCATTTAAGATATCTCCTCTTTTAAGATCTGATATAAACTTTGATTACAGGCTTTTACTTTATACACAGCTGTGTTAATAGAGTTCGATTTAAAAACAGTTTTCATGTTATCTGCAATTAATTCTGAATTCTCTCCAGCACAGGCTAAAATCGTTGGACCTGCACCACTTAAGGCAACACCATAAGCCCCACTTTCATAGGCAGCTTTGAGTACCTGATCAAAGCCTTTAATAAGTTTTTTTCTAAATGGCTGATGGAGTTGATCTTCCATTGCGGTTTTCAGGAGATGATATTCCCTGTTTATAAAGGCTGCAGTCAGCAGACTAACCCTGCTCAAATTAGAAATAGCGCCAGGATAACTAATTTTTTTAGGTAATACCTGCCTCAGTTTTTCAGTTTTTAATTCAAAATCAGGAACTACTAAGATAAAATCTAAATCCTGCTCCACATCTATTTTATAATAATCATAGTTATTATTGCAATAAAAATTTATTGTAAGTCCCCCAACTAAAGCTGGAACCACATTATCCGGATGTTTTTCCAGAGCAACAGCAAGTTGGATAAAATCTTTTTCACTAATCAAAGTGCCTGAGACCACTGCAGCAGCAGCAAGTC
>JAXKWB010000153.1:0-6671 GCA_036172385.1 Halanaerobiales bacterium
ATATATTTCTATAAGTTCAAAGTTTCACCTTCAAATTCTGATAAATTAAGCAAAAATATTAATTATTTTACAAATTAAAAATCTTGAATTATAATAAAACTTAGAGTTAAGAGGAGGCTTGATAATGAAAAATAAATTTGAAGAATTAAAAAAATATTTTAAAAGATATACTGACAGGTTCAATTTAGGAAATGAAGAGGATCAAAAAAATATCCAGCTCAAAATTGATCACAGTAAAAGAGTGGTTAAAAATATGGAAGAGATAATCGCTGAAACGTCAATGACTGATGAAGAAAAATATTTAGCCAGAATCATTGCTCTCTACCATGACATTGGTCGTTTTAAGCAGTATCAGGAGTATAAAACTTTTTCTGATTATAAATCTGTAGATCACGGTGAGCTGGGGGGAAAGGTAATTAAAGAAAATAATCTAATTAAAAATTTAAATGAGAGACAGCAAAACATTATATATAAAGCAATTAAACAGCATAACAAAGCAGATCTTAGTCCAGATTATTTTATAAATGAAGCAGAATTATTTTTTACACAACTTATTCGCGATGCTGATAAACTCGATATTTTTAATATTTTTGTGGAGAGATATAAAACTAACAGCCAGCAGGATTATGTGATTAAACTTTCAACTAAGCCAAAAATAAGTGATGAAATTTATAATAAAGTTATAAAAGGTGAATCTATAAATTATGATAAACTGAAAACTATCAATGACCTCAAAATGATGCAGTTGGGATGGATTTATGATCTTAATTTCAAAAAAAGTCTGGAGATTATCAAGAAAAGAAAATATATTGAAACAATCTATCATTCTATGGATCCAAGTAAAGAGGCCAATGATATTTATCAGCAGTTAATAAATTATATAAACTAATCAAAAAATATACCAGTTTGAATTTTTTTAGTAAAATATTTCAAACTGGTGTCTGCTTATCTTTACCAGTCAGCTAAATACTCTCTGGTATTTGACAGCATTTTTTGAAAAAGTTCTCGAGCTTCACTAAGGTCAAGGTCAACAAGTGGATCATTAACAAAAGCACTAAATGCAAGATCCTTATCCTTATTTAAGGCAGCTTTCAAAATTGTTTCCTGATTTAAAACATGTCTTTCGACCAATGATTGAATATTATCAGGTAATGGTCCTGCATTAACAGGTTTAACACTGTCTCTGCTGAATAGAGCATTGGTCTCTACAACTGCGCCGTCAAGAATACCTGGAATCTGACCTTTGTTGGGAAGATTAACATTGGTCACAAATTCTTCTAAACCAAGAATTGCCTTGATCTGCCTGATACCTTCTTCTCCACTTGGTTTTAATTCTATTTTATCATTTCCGGCACTTAAAGATTTACTTTTTTCTATTTTTTCTTGTTTATCTTTCTTTCGCCATGCAACCGGTGTTAAATTAAACCCCCATTTTTCTACCTGCTCAGGGTTTTTTAAATACCATTTTTGGGGACAGAACTCTGCTAAATGTCTGTCTCCCGCTGCTGCAATCAGACCATATCTTTTGAAAAGATCAAATTTTACTCTCTCCAGTGAGGTAAAATAATCATCATTTTCTTCTTCGCCAAAACCTGTGTCATAATATTTATCTACAAATTTCTGATAAAGCGGCATTAAATTTTTACCCTTATATGAGGCCTGATCAAGCCAGGTGAAATGATTAATTCCTTTGACATTTACTTTAATCTCATCTCTTGAGACAGACTCAATCCCTTCCAGATCTGCCAGAGCCTCAGCCAGTAATTCCTGAGTTCCAAAAACTTCATGACAGCAGCCAAAAGCTTTAATTTCTGGAAAAATCTCATAGAGTGTCCTTATGCAGAGAGACATCGGGTTAGTATAATTAATAACCCAGGCGGCAGGTGAAAACTCTTTAACTGCCTCTGCAATTTCAACATACATAGGAATTGTTCTCAGAGCCCTGAACAGTCCTCCTGGACCTACCGAATCACCGACAGACTGATAAATGCCGTATTCTTCCGGAGTATGAACATCAGATTCCATCTCGTCAAAAGTTCCCGGTAAAATTGAGATTATAACAAAATCAGTTCCAGTTAGTGCTGCTTCTAGTGATCTTACTGCTTTAAAATTCCATTCTGCTTTTACATCTTCTCTTGCAAAAAGATTTTCAGCAACTTTTTCATTATCTTCTGCCGCATTTTGATCAATATCATAGAGTCTGACTTCACCAGCTATTTTTTCTTCTAAAGCAAGATCTCCCATTAAATTCCAGGCCCAGCCGCGTGAGCCACCACCAATATAAGCAATTTTAATTTCTTCAACTTTATTTTCTAAATACGTCATTTTACTAACCCCTCTCTAATCTATAATAATTATACCTTGCAAGAATCATCGGTAAAAAAATAAGCAGACTCCAGAGTACAGTTCTTACCCTTTCAATCCTGAAGTAGCAATTCCCTCTACCAGATAACGCTGGAAGAAAATAAAGATGATAAAGATCGGCATCAAGGATAAAGTGGCCATTCCAAACATGGCTCCCCAGTTAGTTACAGCCTGTGGATCAGCAAACAAGGACAGGGCTAAAGAAACCGGATAAAGCTCTGTTGACTGGATATATAATAGCGGAGTAAAGAAGTCCTGCCAGGTCCAGTAAAAGGAAAAAATTGCTGCTGTGATTAAAGCGGGTTTAATATTAGGCAGTATTATCTTAAAAAAGATTGAATAGACTCCACAGCCGTCTATTCTTGCTGCTTCATCAAGCTCTATTGGCAGTCCCCTGACAAACTGAACCATTAAAAAGACAAAAAATGGTAAAGGGGTAAATTTAGGCAGAATTAAAGGTTTAAAGCTGTTTATCCAGCCCAGCTGATTAAACATCAAATACTGGGGGATCATTACTACCTGTCTCGGAAACAAAAGGGTAATAATCATTATTGAAAACCAGAAATTTCTCCCCTTAAACTCTATGCGACCAAAACCATAGGCGGTCATTGCTGAGAGCATCACCTGACCAATAGTAGCAGTAGTTGCAATTATAAATGAGTTTTTAAAGAAAGTTGCAAAGGTTAAATCTCCAAATCCCTGCCAGCCCTGAATATAATTTTCTATTAGAAATTGATCCGGAATTAATGTTGGACTTAAAGCATTAGCATGTGTTTTAAAAGAACTTGCTATCATCCATAATACCGGATAGAACATCATTAAACCCAGAGTCAGGATACAGACGTGATAAATTATACTTTTAAGTCTATTTGTTGTTGATACTTTCATCCTTAAATCCCACCTTCTTCATTCTCATAGAAGACCCAGTATTTTGAACTTTTAAAAATTAAAAAAGTCATTATACTTAAAATTACCAGCAAAATCCAGGCTAAAGCACTTGCATAACCCATTGAGCTGTACTGAAAAGCCTGTTTAAATAGATACAGCACATAGACCATAGTCGAATCTATCGGTCCACCTTCTGTGATAATATAAGCCTGAGTAAACATCATAAATAACCTGATTGTCTGCATTACTACATTAAAAAAGATTACAGGTGTTAACATCGGAATTGTAATATGGAAAAACTTCTGCCACCAGTTGGCTCCATCGATAGCTGCTGACTCGTATAGTCTAATCGGAATTTGTTTTAAACCGGCTAAAAAGATTAACATTGGTGAACCAAACTGCCAGGCTGCCAGTAAAACCAGAGTCCAGATCGAAGTCTGTGGATTACCAATAAAACCAATTGGATTCTCCAGAAGACCCATTCCTATTAAAATGTCATTCATCGCACCACTATAGCCAAAAAGCTGTCTCCAGACAACCGAGATCGCAACACTACCTCCAATTAAAGAAGGCACATAAAATAAAGTTCTGTAAAAACCAACAAATTTTCTTCCCTGATTAAATAAGACTGCTAAAAGTAGGGCAAAACTTAGTCTGAGCGGCAGAGCCGTAAAGGTATATAAAAATGTTACCTTCAGGGAATTCCAGAAACGCGAATCATCTACCAGAATTTCTTTGTAATTATCAAGGCCAATAAAAAATGATTGACTGATTAAATTATAGCTGGTAAAAGAATAATATAAAGACATAAGTACAGGTATTAACATAAAAGCGAAAAAACCAAAAAGCCAGGGGCTTATAAATATGTAACCGGCCAGGGTTGTTCTTTCATTAACATAATTTCGCAATTTTATCCTCCTCTTTACTAAGTTATTTTAAAAATAAGGTCGACAGTATATCTAATCTGTCGACCTTATTCAATACTGTAAGCTATTTAAAACTCATTTGTCCTACTCTAAAAAGTTCTCTGCCTTATTTCTAAAGTCTTCTGCAGCTTCTGCAGCTGACATCTGTCCATATAGAATTCTTAAGACAGTTTTTGTCATCAGATCTCTAACCTGAGGATGATTTTTTGGAGGAGGAGCATAAATAGCACTGCTGTGTTTAGTAGCTAAATTAATGTATTCAAACTGCTCTCTATTGACTGCATCCAGGGTTGGAGCCATTGCTTCTCTAATCTTAGAGGATACCGGGACACCTCTACCTGCATTAATAACTTTATTTGCTTCTAAGTCATTAACAAAAAAGTTGATGAACTTAGCAGCTGCCTCTGGATGTTTACTATTTTTAGAGACAGTAAAATACATACCGGGCTTAATAAACATCCCTTTTTGTACCTGTCCTTCAGCATTTGGCATTAAAGCTAGATCTGTTTTTTCTCCAGCAGCAGAACTTGCAGCTACAACCTGATTACTCCACATACTTGACATTGCTGCTTCTCTTTTTACAAAAGGATCCATTTCAATATTATGTCCAGCCTCTTCTGTAACCGCTGGCGGAGCAACTACACCTTCATCTTTTAACTGTTCATACATCCCAAAGAAATCTGCAAATAACTGATCGTCTTCATAACCTAAACCAGTTGCATCTTCATTATAAAGAGACTTACCGTGCTGTCTTAACCAAATTCTAAATCCAAATACATCTCTATGTGCACCTGGTAAAATAGTACTTCCATATTTAATATCTAATTCTTCTTTAAGAGTACGGGCTGTATTCATAAAATCCTGCCAGGTCCAGTCAGGAGAAGGCTCTTCCAGACCTGCCACTTCGAACATATCTTTATGATAAGAAACAGCAAAAGCATTAACACCCAGAGTCACTCCATATAATTCTCCGTCCACTTTTTCCATAGGCTGATCTATATTACTCATATCAAGAGTACCATTTTCTACATATGGAGTTAAAGATAAAATACGATCATTATTAATATACTGAGTTAAGTACATCCGGTCATGCTGCATTACATCCGGTAAATTTCCGCCGGCTGCCTGAGCAGACATCTGTTCCCAGTAGCCACTCCAACCTGTATACTGCGGCTCTATATTAATATCAGGATTTTGTTCTTCAAACATCTTAATTACTTCGAGAGTTTTGTTGTGCCTACTCTGAGAACCCCACCAGGATACTCTGAGTGTAACTTTTTCATCCTGAGCTGATACAGAAGCTGAAAAAATCATGATAAAGATCAGAACTAAGGAAAATAAAACTGTTTTCTTCTTCATTAATAAAAACCTCCCTGGTTTTTTAAGTTAAAATTTTTCTTATAAACTTATAAATACCTAAAAACTACTACTATTTACCTCCTCTCTTTTTTATTTAATAAATACAGCCTTATATAATTATATGTATTATCTGTAAACTTTTGCTAAATCAATCTAAAAATACAAAGCGAATTCTATTTTTAAAGCGCTTTAAAAATAATTTATCAGTATAACTAAAATCTTTTTTGATACTAATAAATGATGGAAAACATTTTCCTCTACTTTAAATGTAATTCACTTTACATTTATTATTATAATTAATGTTTTTAGAATTGTCAAATAAATAATGCAATTTTTTTGCTTTTTTCTTTGTTTATTATATTTTTGTTTAGCTTATTGTTTTGTTTTTCGGTAAAATAATGATAAAAATAATAAAAACAAAAATAAAGATAGGTTAATAACAGATAGTTGATAAATCAGTTTTTTTCTGCTGCTCTCAGGCACTAAAATTGTATAATATCCTATAGGATTATTATAAAAATCATTTACCGGTAAATAGGAAATCAAATAATTTTCTTCTTCAATTTCTTGTTCTTTTAGATAATAAGCTTTTCCGGAAACACTTCTTTCTTTATTAAAATCAGCAAAAAAGTTTTCATTTAACTCAGCCACAGAATAAAAATTAATAACCCCACCAATATCATAGGCAATCCTATTAATCTCATCTTTCTTTATCGATTCTGAAATAGAAACCAGACCTTCAATTTCAATGCTGTACTCATCATAAATATAACTAAAGGAAGTAATCTGAATATCAAAAAAATCATTTTCACTAAAAAAAGAAACTGAATAACCATCTTTTACAACCTTAATTATGCTTTCTGCCAGCTGACTATTTTTATCTAATTCATAACCTGCACCAATTTCGAATATTTGATTTAAATTATCGTCGAAAATTTGAATCCCTTTAACATTTAAACTGCTGTGTAGATTATAGACTCTTCTTTTTAGTAAATTATCATTATTAATACTCTTTAAACCTGGAAATCGAGCCAATAGTTTTGCATAATTAGATACCTGCTGTTTTTTTTCCTCCAGAAAGGATTCTATTAATGAAACATTTTTTAACAGATTTTCTTCATCATTTTTTTTAAT
>JAXKWB010000154.1:0-7974 GCA_036172385.1 Halanaerobiales bacterium
CTTTTTTACCAATATTGATAAATAGTCTAACCATTCCTGGTTCAGCTCCAGTATCACCAAAGCTCTGACCTGAGCTTTCAGCTGTATCTTCATTTTCCTTTTTATCAATTGATTTTTTCATTAAAGCAGCAGCAATTTCAATTGCAGAATACTGCTCATCAATTAAATCTTCAATTAACTCAATATATTTTCCTAAATCAGCAGAATCCATATAAGCACTCAATTCATCACTAAATTGATCAAACTGAGCTGCCTCAATATCACCCTGAGATGGAATTTCTGATCTTTTAATTTTTGATTTGGTATATTTCTGAATATCTCTAAGTTTATAGATATCTTTACCTACTACAAAACTGTGAGCTTCCCCACTTTTTCCTGCTCTACCTGTACGTCCAATTCTGTGGACATAATAGTCAGTATCCTGAGGTAAGTCATAGTTAAATACTGCTTCTACATTTTCTACATCAATACCACGGGCTGCAACATCAGTGGCAACCAGGACTTCTATAATTCCATTTCTAAATTTGTTCATAACTCGATCACGCTGATTTTGATTTAAACCACCATGGATAGCATCAGATAAGTATCCTCGAGCCTGCAGTTTAATATTCAGTTCGTCAACCATTTTTCTAGTATTACAGAATACTATAGCCAGCTCTGGATTGCTTAAATCAAGAATTCTGGTTAAAGCTTTTAGTTTATCGTGTCTTCTAATCTCATAATAATACTGATCAATAGAAGGTACAGTTAATTTTTCGTGAGCAACTCTTAAAAACTCTGAGTTTTTCTGATACTTTTTGCTCAGTCTTTTTATTGATTGAGGGATAGTAGCAGAAAAGAAGAGAGTCTGTCTATCATCCGGAATATCTCTTAAAACTGTTTCTATATCATCAATAAAGCCCATATCTAACATAACATCAGCTTCATCAAGCACAAAATAATCTATATTATCCAATTTTAAAGTTTTACGACGAATATGATCCATTACTCTACCAGGAGTACCAATAACAATCTGAACTCCCTTATTTAAGGCTTTTATCTGTCGGCCGATTGATTGACCACCGTAAACTGGGAGTGTATAAATTCTTTTTTTATATTTAGCCAGCCTTTTTAACTCTTCGGAGACCTGAATGGCAAGTTCTCTTGTAGGACAGAGTATAATTGCCTGAGGATTTTTATTGTCAGCATCCATTTCTTCCAACAAAGGGATACCAAAGGCAGCTGTTTTACCAGTACCTGTCTGTGCCTGACCAACAATATCTTTACCATTAAGTATTGCAGGGATAGCATTAGTCTGGATCGGTGTCGTTTCTTCAAAACCCATTTCTTCAACTGCTTTTAAAATTTCATCTGATACATCTAATTCATTAAATTTAATCTTTTGCAAATTAACTTCCACTTCCTTTTTATTATTATATTCTTATACTAAATCTACCAACCACACAATTTTCTTAACAAATAATACTGCATCAGGTTGATAAATCTATAATTATACATAGACGCTAAAAACCCCGACTACATTTATATAGTCAGGGCTTAGTTGCTATATTATCTATTAAGTTATAAAACACTAATTTTTTAGTCAGCTCTCTTAGTATATCTCAGGCAGAGGTTAAAGTCAAATGAAATATGATGATAAATATGTAGGATACCAGGTACAAAAAGGCCGTTTTGTACCTGGTACCTACAATTATAAACCTATTAATTAAAATTATAAGGCAGGATTATTTAAACTTAAGGGGTATTATAATAATAGATAATAAATTTGGAGGGATAAATATGGCTTTTATACAATGTGATTATTTTTCGGATGTTTTGGGAATGTCTTCATCAATGAATGTTATAATACCGGAAAATAGAGAAAATAGAATCGGCATTAAAACCAGAGTTGACCTGGATAAATATCCAGTTCTTTACCTGCTGCATGGACTTTCTGATGATCATACTGTCTGGATGAGGAGAACATCAATTGAACGTTATGCAAACAAATATGGTCTGGCGGTAATTATGCCCAATGTCCACCGCAGTTTTTATACTGATATGGTTTATGGTAATAATTATTTTACTTTTATAAGTGAAGAACTGCCGCAAATAACAGAAAAATTATTTCCACTGCGAACTGAAAGAAAAAATACTTTTATTGCTGGTCTGTCTATGGGAGGCTATGGAGCTTTTAAGCTGGCTTTAAATCAGCCAGAAAGATTTGCAGCAGCTGCCAGTCTATCTGGAGCTTTAAATCTTGCCGAAAATGCAGAAAGGGCAGATGAACGAGATGAGCTCTATCAGGAATTAAAATGGATTTTTGGTGATTTAGATAAGGTTAAAAATACTGATAATGATTTATTTTATCTTTTAAAAAAATTAAAAGGGAGTAAAAAGAAAATTCCAGCCCTTTATCAGTGCTGTGGAACTGAAGATTTTTTATATCAAGATAATCTAAAGTTTAGAGCCTTTTGCCGTAAAAATAAAATAAAGTTAAAATATGAAGAGGAATCAGCAGTTCATGAATGGGGATACTGGGATAAGAAGATCCAGGCTGTACTTAAGTGGCTGCCCTTATAATTTAATTAATTAAATTATAAATATAAAGACAATTTTAAATTTATTTTTTCAGTTTGACAGATAGGATTTAGTTTGTTATTCTTTTATAGAAGTAAGTAAGCGGGTTAGAATCATCCCGGATTATTATCAGAGTAAATATTGTGCTGATAATAAATGAACAATAATTTTGAGTATAGGGTTTAGAATTTGTTCGCAAAGAACATTTTCTAGACCTTTTTTTGTGCCAGAGTATTTTAATAAAAATAAAATAGAGAGGTGAAAATATTGAAAATAAAAGCAGAAAATCTCTATAAGATTTTCAATGGTAAGAATCAGAAAGAAATTAAACTGCTCAAAGATGGTATGAGCAAAGATGATATTTTAGAAAAAACTGGGGCTACTGTTGGAATTAATAATGCCAGCTTTGAAGTTGAAGAAGGAGAAATATTTGTAATCATGGGTCTCTCCGGCAGTGGTAAATCAACACTATTACGCTGTATTAACAGACTGGTAGAACCAACTTCTGGATCAGTTGAGGTTGATGGGACAGATGTTATGGATTTAAATAAAGATGAACTACGAGAGTTTAGAAAAGAAAAGTTTGGAATGGTTTTTCAGCACTTTGCTCTTTGTCCATATAGAACTGTTCTGGAAAATGCAGAATTCGGATTAGAAATTGAAGGAGTAGATAAAGAAACAAGAAAAGAAAAAGCAATGACTGCTTTAAAACAGGTTGGGCTGGAAGGATACGAAGACCAGATGCCGGATCAGCTCAGTGGTGGAATGCAGCAGCGAGTTGGACTTGCCCGGGCACTTGCTGTTGATACTGATATATTGCTGATGGATGAACCTTTTAGTGCCCTGGATCCGCTGATTAAAAAGGATATGCAGGATAAACTGCTGGAGCTATATGAACATATAGATAAAACAATTGTTTTTATTACTCATGATCTGGATGAGGCACTAAAACTTGGTGATAGAATTGCTATCATGAAAGATGGAGAAATTGTTCAGGTAGGAAATCACGAAGAAATTTTGACAAATGCTGAAAATGATTATGTGGCAGAATTTGTCCAGGATGTTAATCGTTCTCGTGTTTTAACTGCTGAAGATATTATGGATAAGCCAGAAGCTGTATTATATAAGCAGGATGGACTGAGAACTGCTCTCCACAAAATGCGTCATAATGAATTGGGAAGTATCTTTGTCCTGGGAGAAAATAGAAAGTATAGAGGCATTGTTACAATTGAAGAGGTGGTAGAATCCATTAATAAAGATAAAGATAATCTGGATGAAATTATAAAAGATGTACCGCTAGCAGAGCCAGACGAAAGTGTTAATGATCTATTTTCAAAAATTGCTGATATTGATACACCACTACCAGTATTAGATGAAAATCAAAAGCTAAAAGGAGTTATTGTCAAAACTCATGTGGTAGCCAACCTGGCTTCCGAAAAAGTATAAAATAATTTTTAAAAAAGTTTATAAATTATTATAAAATTTACAGTTAAATTAATTAATAATATCTCTGGAGGGATATAAATGAATAAGACAAAATTAATTTCAACTTTGCTCATTGTTCTTTTAGGATTTGGAATATTTGCGGCCGTACCACAGGTTGCAGCTCAGGATGACACAATTAACTTTGGTTATGTACAGTGGCCTGGTGTAACAGTAAAAACTCATGTTGCAGCAAAAGTCGCTGAATATTTAGGTTATGAAACTGAAATGACAGCAGCCTCTCAGGCAATTATTTTTAAAAGTTTAGAAACTAAAGATCTGGATGTATTTTTAGGTAACTGGCTGCCAACAATGCAGATGCACTTTAATGAATACCAGAAAAAAGGTGTAGTCCATAATGTGAGAGTAAACTTACATGATGTAGTTTACAGAACTGCAGTACCTGAATATGTCTATGAAGCAGGAGTTAAATCAATGGCTGATTTAAATAAATATGCAGATAAATTTGGAAGAAAAGTTTATGGAATTGAGCCGGGTAATGATGGTAATATAATTATTAGAAATGCTATTAAAAATAACACCTATAATTTAGGTGAATGGACACTGCAGGCAAGTTCTACTGCTGGTATGCTTTCTTCAGTTCAGAGAGCAGTTAACAACAAGGAATGGATAGCATTTAATGGCTGGAAACCTCACTATATGAATGTAATGTTTGATCTTAAATATCTTAAAGATCCCGAAGGAATCTGGGGAGAAAATCCAAGTGTGTACACTGTAGCCAGGAATGGTTACCAGGATGAAAACCCTAATTTCTATAAATTTTTAGAACAATTTAAAGTAACTGCTCCGATTCAGAATAATTGGATTAACGAATATCAAAATAAAGAGCGTGATCCAGAAGTAGTTGCAGAAGAATGGATTGCTAATAACTTGCAGGTTGTTAATCAGTGGGTTTTTGGAGTAGAAACTACAGATGGACAAATGGGAAGAAAAGTAATAGCTGAAATCGTTAATAATTAAGTCAGATAAATAATAAAAATATCATTATAAATAGTTTTGAAAAATAAAGGCTGGTGGTGTCAATTAAATTTGGTGCCGCCAGTTAAAATTTAATAAGGATGGTGATTATCATTAATAGTATTCTTGAACTTTTAACTACCAAAATTCCTCTGGGGGACTGGGTAGAAAATTTTGTTAATTTTCTAATCAATAATTTTAGAGGACCATTAAATGGTTTTTCATCTTTTATAGAATTTATTGTAAGTGGAATAGAGTCAATACTTGCTTTTCCACACCCTCTGGTCTTAATTGCAATCTTTGCAGCGGCAGCCTGGAAACTTAAAGGCAAAAAGATGGCCGTCTTTGTGACCCTTGGACTATCACTTGTTTTAAATCTTGGAATGTGGGAACCTTTAGTAATAACTCTGGCATCAATAATTACTTCTGTTTTAATTGCACTGGTTATTGGGATTCCGATTGGAATTATTAAGGCTCATAATAAAGTTGTTGATTTAGTTACTCGACCGATTCTGGACTTCATGCAGACAATTCCACCCTTTGTTTATTTAATTCCTGCTTTGATGTTCTTTGGTCTTGGTAATGTATCAGGGGTGATTGCAACTGTAGTTTTTGCAATTGCACCACCTATCAGATTAACCTATCTGGGAATAAAACAGGTAGATGAAGAGTTAGAAGAAGCCGGTCATGCTTTTGGAGCAAACTGGTGGCAAATTTTATTAAAAATTGAGCTTCCAGGTGCTATGCCTTCAATCATGATGGGTATCAATCAGTGTATTATGCTTTCTCTATCTATGGTTGTTATTGCAGCTATGATTGGGGCTGGTGGACTTGGTAAACCAGTGCTCAGATCTCTAAATGTTGTTGACATTGGACTTGGTTTTGAAGCCGGTCTGGGAGTAGTAATTATAGCTATGGTACTTGATAGAATGTTTGGTAGAGATTCATAATAAAAAATTAATTATACAACCATTTTATTATAATAATTAATTCTTAAAAAAATGATAGAATAAAAAAACAGCAGCTAAAGAAAAATCCCGCTCAGGCAGTAAAATGCCCGTCGGGATTTTGTTATATCATTTTATTAAGTATTAGAGTAGTTATCTTACTAAATTAAACTACTCCCTGATCTAACATGGCATTGGCGACTTTTAAGAATCCGGCAATATTTGCACCAGCTACCAGATCACCTTCCAGACCATATTCAGCAGCAACTGCACTGGCATCTTTATAAATATTAACCATAATCTTCTGCAGTTCCTGATCAACTTTATCAAATGTCCACTCATCAAACATGGCATTTTGAGTCATCTCAATAGCAGAAGTTGCAACTCCACCAGCATTAGCGGCTTTACCGGGAATAAAGAAAACACCCTTATCCTTTACCAGTTTAACAGCTTCTGAAGTTAAAGGCATATTGGCACCTTCACCAATAGCGATAACTCCATTATCAATTAACTTCTTAGCTCCATCTGCATCCATTTCATTTTGAGTAGCACAGGGAAGAGCAATATCACAATCAATAGACCAGATATCACTATAATCTTCAGAGTACTCTGCCTCAGGATATTCTTCCAAATATTCCTTGATTCTGCCGCGATTTACTTCTTTAATTTCTTTAATCAGATCAAGATCAATTCCTGTTTCATCATATAAATAACCGGAAGAATCACTCATTGCCACAACTTTTGCACCCAGCTGAGTAACTTTTTCATTAGCATAAATTGCAACATTACCGGATCCTGAAATAACAACTTTTTTATCATTTAAAGATAAATCATTTTCTTTAAGCATTTCTTCTAATATGTAGACCAGACCATAACCTGTAGCTTCAGTACGAACCAGACTTCCACCCCAGTCTAAACCTTTACCAGTTAAGACTCCAGCTTCATATCTATTTTTAATTCTCTTATATTGTCCAAAGAGATAACCGATTTCTCTACCACCAACACCAATATCACCGGCAGGAACATCAGTTTTATCTCCAATATGGCGGGCCAGCACTATCCTGAACCTCTGTCAAGAACGCATCACTTTCTGAGCAGACTTACCTTTCGGATCAAAATCACTACCACCTTTACCTCCACCAATTGGACGACCGGTTAAGGCATTTTTAAAAATTTGTTCAAACCCGAGGAACTTGACTATACCTGTATACACAGAAGGATGAAATCTTAATCCACCTTTATAGGGGCCAAGAGCTGAATTGAATTCAATTCTAAACCCACGATTAACATGTGTCTGCCCCTGATCATCAACCCAGGGAACACGGAAAATAATCTGCCTTTCCGGTTCGACCAATCTTTCTAAAATACTATTTTCCTCATATTCCGGGTGTTTTTCAAAAACAGGATTCAAGGACTCCAGAACTTCCTCAACAGCCTGATGGAACTCAACTTCACCAGGATTTCTGTCTTTTACCATTTTTAAAACTCTTTCAGTATACTTACTCAAACTTCTCACTCCTCAAAAAAATTTTTATATCATTAAACTATCACAAATTAATCTTAATATATAATTCACTTAAAATCAATTAAAAAGCTAAAGTTTTGAATGTATACATGGATACTTCTTCACTACTTTAACTTGACAAGCTTTCTTCTATTATATATACTTAAACAAAGTAAAAATATAATAAATTTTAATAGGAAAATGCCTCATCAGATCCGATGAGGTAGAGGCGCGAATTTAGAATAGTATTTTTCAACTTTAGTTTAAACCGCTGTTGGAAAAGAAAGGCTGATTCGCCGAAGTTTTCAGTCAGGGTTTAATGGCTGTCTGCTGGGTCTGTATAAAAAATATGCAGAACTGTCATTAGTAGTTTAATCCAGGCTGCTGATGTTGGGCTATCTCAAAAGATGGAAGAGGTGATTTCTCTGATTAAGTATTTAACTCAGCGATTTCGCTGAGTTTTTGTTATATATAGATATTTTTATTTTAATAAGAAATTATGAT
>JAXKWB010000155.1:0-13467 GCA_036172385.1 Halanaerobiales bacterium
TTTTAAATTTTATTAATCATTCACCAACTGCTTTTCATGCTGTCACTGAATTGAAAAAAAATCTTAAACAGGTTGGTTTTAAAGAACTTGATCCCGGCCAGCAGTGGAATTTAAAAAAAGGACAAAAGTATTTTATAAGCCGTAATGATTCAGCTTTAATAGCTTTCATTACGGGTAAAGATTTTTTGAATCAGGGTTTTAGAATTATTTCTTCACATACTGACAGTCCGGCATTAAAAGTTAAACCAGATCCAATAATTAACAATGAAGGTCAGTATCTGTTAAATACAGAAGTCTACGGGGGGCCGATTTTAAATACCTGGTATGATAGAGATCTATCACTGGCCGGTAAAATTATTCTTAAATCTGAAAATTCCTTTAAACTGAAGGAAAAATTGATTGACTTAAAAGAGAATCTGGCAGTAATTCCCAATCTGGCAATTCACTTAAATAAAGATGTTAATCAAAAAGGGGAGATTGATAAAAAGAAAGGTTTAAGAGCCCTGATAACTCATGATTTAAGTCAGAATAATAACGAAAAAGAAGATCAAACTCAACATTCAAATTCTGAAACTCAGTTTAGTCTGGAGTCTTTAATTGCTCGATTTATGGATTACAGGGCAGAAGATATTCTGGAAACCGAATTATATTTATACCCGACTCAAAAAGCACAATTTACTGGTCCCAACCAGGAATATATTGCAGCCGGGCGTCAGGATAATCTGTCAATGGTTCATTCAGCTCTCAAGGCTCTTATGGCTTCAGAGGTAGAATGCTGGACTCAAATGGCTATTTTCTATGATAATGAGGAAATAGGAAGTCATACTCCTCAGGGAGCAGACTCCCCTTTTGCTGGAGATTTAATTGAAAGAATAATTTATAATCTGGGAGGCGAAAAAGAAGATTATTATCAAATTATAGAAAAATCATTTTTACTTTCTGCAGACATGGCGCATGCAGTTCATCCCAATTTCAGCGAGGAATATGATCAAAACAATCGTCCTTTATTAAATCAGGGACCGGTAATTAAATACAATGCTAATTTAAAATATACCACCAATGCCAGTACTGCCGGGGTTTTAATTGATC
This sequence comes from Halanaerobiales bacterium, assembly GCA_036172385.1. GTDB lineage: Bacteria > Bacillota > Halanaerobiia > Halanaerobiales > Halanaerobiaceae > Halanaerobium. Next base: position 1,090 of record JAXKWB010000155.1, read on the forward strand.
TGATGGACAAAAATAATATTCCCTATCAGTTTTACAGCAACCGCAGTGACAAGCGCGGTGGCTCAACTATTGGGCCAATTGCTGCAACTCAGCTGGGAATTAAAAGTATTGATCTTGGTAATCCGCTGCTGGCCATGCATTCCAGCCGGGAACTGGGGGGCAGTTTAGATCATAAAGAAATGATTAAAGTAATGACTTTATTTTTAAAAGAAAACTAATTTATAATGAAAAATTAACTTCAATTTTGATGGCTGATATCTTCATGATATCAGCTCTGATTTTAGGGTTTGATGTTTAGTTTATTAGTTTATAATTTGATAAAAATTTATCTAATGAGGGGGAGTAAGATTGAGTAATTTTGAATTTGCTAAACTGGAAAATAGAAAAAAGACTATGGCTACTAAATGGGACAAACGAGAGGAGATTTTTAGCAGTCAGGATGTTTTACCAATGTGGGTAGCTGATTCTGACTGGCAGACAGCTCCAGCTGTAAAGAAAAAGCTGATAAGCAGAGCTGAAGCAGGAATCTTTGGCTACAGTTTTGCTGACCAGAGTATATATCAGGCAGTTCAGAACTGGCTGCAGCGGAGATTTGATTTAACTATTAATAAGGACTGGCTTATTTTTGATACAGGGGTGGTACCGGCTATTAATTTTACTCTAAAAGCAATTACAGAATCAGATGATGCAGTAATCATACAGCCTCCGGTCTACAGGCCATTTTATGGAGCAGTCAAAAATAATAATTGTAAGCTGCTTAAAAATGAATTAATTAAAAAAAATAATTACTATCAGATGGATTTAAATTATTTAGAAAAGCAGATAAAAGAATCCAATCAGCAGGGAAATAGGGTAAAAGCCATGATTTTCTGCAGTCCTCATAATCCTGTGGGTCGTGTCTGGCAGGAAGAGGAATTGCTGAAGCTGCTTCGCTTATTAAAAAGAGAAGATATTTATCTTATAAGTGATGAAATTCATTTAGACTTGATTTTTCCTGGATATCAACATACACCTGTGCTGAAGCTTCTTTTAGCAGGAGATGAATTTAAAGATTATCGCAAAAAAGTTGTTTCCTTGCTGGCAGCAAGCAAGACTTTTAATATTGCAGGTCTACATACCTCCTATACTATTATAGAATCTAAAAAACTACGTACCGCCTATCAAAAGGCAAAAGAAGGTTTTGCAACAGGAAACAGTCCTTTTGGACTCCTGGCCTTAAAGTCAGCTTATAATGAGGGAGAAGACTGGTTGGAAGCTCAGCTTAAGTATTTAGAAGCAAACTATAAATTTCTGCAGCGGTATATTAAGGAAAATATTCCCCAAATTAAGGTGACAGAAGAAGAAGGTACATATTTAATCTGGCTGGACTGTTCTCAGTTGGGTTTTGAAAATGATGAGCAGTTAATAGAATTTATGAATAAAAAAGCAAAGGTCGGGCTTAATCCGGGCCGCTGGTTTGGAGATGCAGGTTCAATGCATATGCGCTTAAATAGTGCCTGTCCCCGCCAGAGATTAGAAGAGGGATTAAAGAGAATCAAAAAAGCTGTAGATAGTTTATAATGTTAAAACAGATTGCAACAAATGAGTTGAAGAAAGGAAGTTTTAATTTGAATAAAGTTATTGTAATTGGTGGTGGCCCTGCAGGTATGATGGCTGCTCTAGAGGCTGCTAAAAATAAGAATCAAGTTATTTTGATTGAAAAAAATAAGAATCTGGGTAAAAAACTACTAATTACCGGTAAAGGGCGCTGTAATTTGACTAATTACTCAGATTTAAACGAGCATATCAAAAATATAGTTGATAATCCAGATTTTATGTACAGCGCCCTGGCGGAGTTTGATGCTTACAGGCTTTATTATTTTTTTGAAGAGCTGGGACTGCCTTTAAAAATTGAAAGAGGAAATAGAGTTTTTCCTAAATCAAATCGATCTCAGGATGTGTTAAAAGTATTACAGAAAGAATTATTTAAATATAATGTTGAACTAATTCAGGATCAGGTAGTTGAAATTTTAGTTAAAGATCAAAAAGCAGGGGGAGTAAACTTAAAATATCAGGGCCAGCTTGAGGCAGATGGGGTAATTCTGGCAGCAGGTGGAAGTTCTTATCCTCAGACCGGTTCTGACGGGAGTGGATTTAAACTGGCTCAGGAGACTGGACATAAAATAATTGAGCCAGAGCCCGGGCTCTGCGGCTTAAAAACTGAGGAAAACTGGATTTATGAGGCTCAGGGACTAAAATTGAAATATGTTAGTTTAAAATTATTAAAAAGAGGCGAAGAAGTTTTTAGCGAGTTTGGTGACTTAGAGATTAGAGATAAATATTTGGATGGACCGATAATTATTTCTGCTTCGATGCACATAGATCAAAATCCAGAAGCCTATCAATTAGAAATTGATCTAAAACCAGCCCTTGATTATCAGACTCTAGACCAGAGAATTTTAAGAGATTTTGATAAGTACAGTAATAAATATTTTGGTAATAGTCTGGGAGATTTACTGCCCCAAAAACTTATTCCAGTGATCTTAAAACTCTCTTCAATAGATTATAATAAAACAGTAAACCAGATTACTGCAGAAGAAAGAGAAGAACTGATATACTTATTAAAGAAATTAAAACTTAATATTAAAGCTAAAAAAGGATTTGAGAGGGCAATAGTAACCAGGGGTGGAATTAATACTGAAGAAATTAACCCTAAAACAATGGAATCCAGGTTAATTGATAATCTATATTTTGCCGGGGAGGTAATTGATCTGGCAGCTATGACAGGTGGCTATAATCTGCAGATTGCTTTTTCGACAGCTTATAAAGCAGGAAATAGTTTAAAATAAATAGAAAAAACCGCAGCCAGCTGACTGCGGTTCTCTTTTGCTACAATTTCTTCAAATTTTATGAGTAATTACTCAGCGTCTTCTTCTTGACCCTGAAGTTTATTTGTAATTACCTGATTTACAGAATTCATCAGCTGATTAAAGTGATTTTGAGCTTCATAGAATTCAGAGATTTTATCATTTTGCTTCATTTTTTGTTCCATCATCTGTAATTCCTGCTTTTTTTCATCACTAACTTCCTGACCATTCTGCTGCATCATCTGTACCTGCTGATATTTAGCATTGAGATTATCAAGCATTGACTTTGCATCTTCATCTTCAACCATAATTTCTTCTTTTTCTTTTAATTCCTGAAATTCCTGTGATTCAACAATTGCATCTGCAAGATCTTCCGCATATTCCATAACTGTTGCCATTTAATTTCACCTCATTAAAGTATTTTCGTTATTTTTCTATAATTTCTAATAACCAATATTTATGTTAACATCCACTACAACTTATGTCAAATAAGAATAGTAATAGGGGGAATTTATTATGTCAAAAGAGTTAAAGATTGAGGTTTATTCTAAAGATTGGTGTCCATACTGTAAAAAGGCTAAAGCTTTTTTAAAAAGTAAGGGGCTAAATTTTACTGAGATTGATATTAATCAGGGGGATAATTATGAGGTAATGCAGGAAAGAACCGGGAACAAAACAGTACCTCAAATTATCATTAATAATCAGAGTCTGGGTGGATATGATGATATTATTGACTTAGAAAAAAAGGGGAAGTTTAATCCACTCATTGGACGAGAAGTAAAAGATCACTCAACTAAAGAATGGGAACTGATCATTTTAGGTGCAGGTCCTGCTGCTTTAAATGCAGCTTTATATGCTGTCCGCAAAGGAATTGATCTTCTGCTTTTAACAAAAGATATTGGGGGACAGGTAATTAATACCAATGAAATTGATAATTATCTTGGTAAAGCAGAAACAACCGGGGCTCAATTGATTTATGATTTCTGGGATCATATTGCTAAATATGAGATAAAAACAGCAATTGGAGAAGAAGCTGTAGAAATTGGAAGCAAGAATGGAAAAAAGGTAATTAAAACTGATAATAACAAAGAATATGTAACTGAGTCAGTAATAATAGCCACTGGTGCTCAAAAAAGACACCTGGGCATGAAACAGGAGTATGTTTTAAGTGGAAAGGGTGTTCATTACTGTGCCAGCTGTGATGCTTTTCTTTATAAAGGTCAGTCAACAGCTGTAGTTGGTGGTGGAAATTCAGGGCTGGAAGCTGCAATTGATCTGGCTAATATTGACTCTCAGGTAGATTTAATTGAAATCCAGGATAAACTGATGGGAGATGAGTATCTGCAGGAGAGAGTAAGGAATAATAAAAAGATTACTGTCCATACTTCAACTAAAGTCAGCCAGATTAAGGGAGAAGATAAATTAGAATCAGTGGTAATCGAAAATGTTAAAGATGAATCTATAAAGGAACTGAATGTTGATGGTTTATTTATTGAAATTGGCCTAATAGCAAACAGTGATTTTGTTAAAGATTTAGTGGAAAGAAATGAAGCTAAAGAAATTATTATTAACGATAAAAATGAAACTGGTGTTGAAGGAATCTGGGCAGCTGGAGATGTAACCAATATTATTGATAAACAGATCATTACCTCAGCTGCAGAAGGAGCAAAAGCCGCCTTAAGAGTTAATCAGTATTTAGGTTAATATGAAATTTGATGGATTAGATAAAAAAGTATTAGCTAAAATCGCATTAATCAGGGCCATTTCTTATAAATAGAGGTGGCTCTCACTATTTAAATAGAAAAGAAATTTGCCAGATATTATAATACTATGTATAATATAAACAAATGGAGGTGTTTATGATGGCTGCAGAAAAAGTTCAGAAGCATATTTATATCTCAGGTAGAGTTCAGGGAGTAGGATTTAGAGCGTTTATTCGTGAACAGGCAGCTGTTTTAGATATAAAAGGATGGGCCAAGAATCTGGCGGATGGTAGAGTTGAAGTTGTGATTCAGGGTCAAAAAAATAATATTAAACAGATGATTTCAAGATTAAAAGAAGGTCCTTCATTTGCCCGGGTAGATGATTTTGAAATTAATGATGAACAAGTTGGTGACTTTGATGGATTTGAAATAAGATTTTAATCCATCTTATTATTTGGAAAAATTAGTCTTTAAGCTTAGATCAATTTTTAATTAATACAAAGCATTAAGAGGTGATCAAAATGGCTAAAGCCTTACTAGTTGTTGATCTGCAAAATGATTTTTACGAAGAAGGTGCACTGGCAGTTCCAGATGCATCTGAAATCAATCAAAAAGTAAATCAGCTTTTAGAATCAGATAATTATAAGATAGTTGTAGCATCTCAGGACTGGCATCCAGGAACACATTTGAGTTTTGCTTCCAGTCATAATGAAGAGCCATTTACTGAATATAGTAATGATCAGGGTCTTGGTCCTGTATTATGGCCTGATCACTGTGTGCAGCTGACAGAAGGAGCTGAATTCAATTCGGAAATTAAGACAGAAAACTTTGATTATATACTTCGTAAGGGAACAGATGTAGAAGTGGACAGTTATTCTGCTTTTCAGGATAATGATGGTTCTGACCTGGGTCTGACAGGACTGCTTAAATCACTGGAGATTGAAGAAGTTGATATTGTAGGCTTAGCTTTTGATGTCTGTGTTAAATATTCCGCACAGGATAGTGCAAAAAATGGATTTAAGACAAATGTTATTCTCGAAGCAACCAGAGCAGTTAATCCAGATCAAGCCGACCAGGTAAAAAAAGAGTTGAAAGAAGCTGGAGTTAATTTTAAGTAAGGAACTGTTTATTTGATTGGTAAAAAATTAACTATAGTTATAATAAGTTGAATTTTAATAGAAGTCTAAAGTTGTTAGTAAATAAAAGGAGAGAATGTCTTTGGATAAAATAGAAATTATGGCGACCAGTACCTTTGGGATGGAAGCCCTGGTAAAAAAAGAAATTAATGATTTAGGTTATGAAATAACGGAAGTTAAAAATGGCAGGATTACATTTTTAGGAGATCTGCAGGCAATTGCAGAAGCAAATCTCTGGCTCAGAACTGCCGAAAGAGTTTTAGTTAAGATTGGAGATTTTAAAGCCCGTGATTTTGATGAACTTTACGATGGGGTTAAGGATTTAGACTGGCCGCAGTGGCTGCCCGAAGATGCAGAATTTCCGGTTAGTGCTAAATCAATAGATTCTCAGTTAAGCAGTGTGCCGACCTGTCAGTCTGTAACAAAAAAGGCAGTTGTGGACAGAATGAAAGAGGAGTATGGAAGAGAGTGGTTTAATGAAGATGGCCCACTTTATCCAATTGAGCTTGCTTTATATAAAGACAGAGCAATTTTGACTATCGATAGTTCCGGGACTGGACTTCACAAAAGGGGCTACAGGGAACTATCAGTTACAGCACCAATTCAGGAAACTATAGCGGCTGGTATGGTTTATCTCAGCCGCTGGGATAAAGATAGAATTTTAATTGATCCCTTCTGTGGTTCCGGAACTATTTTAATTGAGGCAGCAATGATGGCCAAAAATCAGGCTCCCGGCTTAAAAAGAAAATTCAATTCCGAAAAATGGCCAATATTCCAGGATTTTGAATGGCCCAGGGCCCGGGTAGAAGCCAAAAAAGCTAAAAAGATTAATGTAGAGCCCCGCCTAATTATGGGTTATGATCAGGATCCAGAGGTAATTAGTATTGCCCGTTATCATGCTCAGCAGGCTGGAGTAGATGATATTATTCATTTTCAGGAACAGGAATTTAGCGACTTTTCAACCAACCGTAAATATGGATATGTAATTACCAACCCACCTTATGGAGAACGGATGGGAGAAAAAGAAGAAGTAGAAGAATTATACAGAGAGATGGGGCAAAAGTTTTTAGAACTTGAGACCTGGTCCTACTATATTATTACCTCACATTCTAAATTTGAAAAGCTCTTTGGTAAAGAGGCAAGTAAAAGACGAAAATTATATAATGGTGGAGTAGAGACTCAGTTTTATCAATATTATGGTCCCTGGCCGCCAAGGAATTGAGTGGTTTAAATTGTTTAGATACAGAAAATATTTTCCTTATCTTGCTGGTTTAGTTTTTAGTTCAATATTTGGTTTTTCATTTTTATTTACCAAGGAGGGACTGGAGCTGATGTCTCCATTCCACTTACTTGGTTTTCGTTTTGCAATTGCCTTTCTCAGCTTGAGTATTTTGAGATTTATTGGTATAATAAAAATCAATTTGAAAGGTAAAAATCTAAAAAAGTTATTTCTTTTAGCTTTATTTCAGCCCGGGATTTACTTTATTTGTGAAACTACAGGAATGTTATATACTACCTCTTCTGAGGCCGGGATGATGATTGCTTTAATTCCGATAGCAGTTACCATCCTTGCTGCTATAATTTTAAAGGAAAGACCTACTTTTATACAGAGTATTTTTGTAGCTTTATCAGTAACAGGAGCAATTTTTATTATTTTAAATAGAGGAGCAAGTCCGATTGCCGTCAATTTCCTTGGTTTAATTTTGCTGGGAGGTGCTGTTATTGCAGCTGGTTTTTATAATATAATATCCAGGCAGCTTTCTTTAGAATTCAAACCAGTAGAGATTACATATGTGATGATGGGTTTTGGAGCTTTACTTTTTAATCTGATAGCAATTTATAAAAAAGACTTTGCCTTTGGCAGTTATTTAAATTTGTTTACAAATACTGATGTTTTAATTACAGTTGGTTATTTAGGAATTTTTTCTTCCGTGGTAGCCTTTTTTATGATGAATTATACTCTTTCTAAAATTACCGCTGCCGAATCAGCTGTGTTTGCAAATTTAACTACAGTTGTTTCTATAATTGCCGGGGTTGTATTTAGAAATGAGCCGTTTTTTAAATTTCAAGTAGTTGGAGCAGTATTAATTATAATTGGTGTCTGGGGAACAAATTACTTTGGACGCCCCGTAGTAGAGAAAGGAGAAGAAATTTATGAAAAAGTATAATGTAGCAGTAGTAGGTGCAACAGGTTTAGTAGGTAGAGAAATGCTTAAAACATTAAGCCAGAGAAATTTTCCTCTTGATCAGCTTAAGCTGATTGCTTCTGAGCGTTCAGAAGGTAAAAAAATTAAATTTGAAGATAGAGAATTAACCGTGGAGTCTGTAAAAGAAGGTACCTTTGAGGGAATAGATATTGCCTTATTCTCTGCAGGTAGTGGAGTTTCTAAAGAAGTAGCTCCACAGGTCAAAAAAGCAGGTGGAATAGTAATCGATAACAGTAATGCCTTTAGAATGGATCCTGAGGCTCCTTTAGTTGTGCCTGAGGTTAATGGTGAGGATTTAAAAGAACATCAGCAGATTATTGCTAACCCCAACTGTTCAACTATTCAGATGGTAATGCTCTTAAAACCACTGGCTGAAAAATATGGTCTCAAGAGGCTGGTAATTAATACCTATCAGGCAGTTTCGGGAGCAGGTAAAAAAGCAGTTGATGAGTTAATAGAACAGACAAAAGCCTATTTAAATCAAGAAGAAATAAGAAATGAAAACTTTAACCATCAGATTGCTTTTAATGCAATTCCTCAAATTGATGTTTTTCTGGATAATGATTATACTAAAGAAGAAATGAAAATGGTCAATGAAACACATAAAATATTACATGATCCTGATTTGCCGATAACAGCTACCTGTGTTCGTATACCTGTGATCTTTGGACATGGTGAATCACTAAATATTGAATTAAGTAAGGATTTTAAAATTGAAGCAGTTAAGCAATTATTTGCTCAAACTAAAAATGTAGAGGTAGTAGATCAACCTGCAGCGGAAAAATATCCAATGCAGATTGATACAGAAGATAATGATAATGTTTTAGTGGGGAGAATTAGAAGAGATAATTCTTTAGAAAATGGACTCAATCTCTGGCTGACAGCTAATAATTTACGCAAAGGAGCTGCTTTAAATGCAGTTCAGATTGCTGAATATTTAGTTGAAAATAATTTAGTCTAAAAATTATAAATGCTTAATTCTGCTTGTTTTTTATTAGAATACTATGTATAATAGTATTAACGCTTTGGAACGGGTTTCTTGATTTTATTGATTTACAGGCAGGATTGAGCTATTTTTTTGTGTTTAGAGTTTTAAAAAAAGAAAATAAGATTAGTGAAAAATTAATTAAGATTTTGTTTTATGAAAATGAAAAGTAAATGATGACAGTTTTGTTTTAAAATACTATGGAGGTGTTTTGTTTTTTAAATGAAGGATAACAATAAAATAAAAAATGTTTCAATGACTACACTGGGTGGAGTCGGAGAAATCGGAAAGAATATGTGGGTTCTGGAAATTGATGGCGAAATGTTGATAATTGATTCGGGAGTAAAATTTCCAGAAAATGATTTGCTTGGAATAGACCTGGTAATTCCTGATTATGATTATGTAATTAAAAATAAGGATAAAATTAATGGAATTGTCTTAACACATGGTCATTTAGATCATATTGGTGGTTTACCTTATCTGTTAAAAGAAATTAATGCTCCAATTTATGGAACTAAATTAACTCTGGGACTATTAGAAGGTAATTTAAAGGAACACAAATTACTAAAAGATACCAGATTAAAAGTGGTTCACTCAGGTAAGAAATATCAGGTTGGAAATTTTGGGGTAGAATTTGTGCGTGTTAATCACAGTATCGCTGATACCTGTGCTCTGGCAATTGAAACTCCTTTAGGTACTATAGTTTATGCCAGTGACTTTAAGTTTGACCAGACACCAATTGATGGAGAAGTTGCTGATTTTCATAAACTGGCTGAATTAGGAGACAGTGAGGAAGGTGTGCTGGCCCTGTTTTCGGATAGTACTAATGTTGAGCGTGAGGGTTATACCCTCTCCGAAAAAGTCGTAGGAGAGACTGTGGATGAAATATTTAGAGGTGCCAGAGAAAGAATTATTATTGCCACTTTTGCTTCAAATATTCACAGAGTGCAGCAGGTTGTAGATGCAGCCTTTAAATACAACCGTAAGATTGCTTTTACAGGCCGCAGTATGATTAACAATGTAGATATAGCCCGCAGACTCGGCTATCTGCAGGTTCCTGACGATATGATAGTTGATATTAGAGATTGTTCGGATTTACCTGACAGTAAAGTAGCTTTACTGACAACTGGTAGTCAGGGAGAGCCCTATGCAGCTCTAACCAGGATGGCCCGGGGAGATCATTATCACATTAACATTAAAGATGGAGATACTGTAATGATATCTGCTTCTGCAATCCCCGGTAATGAAAAATTTGTGGGTCAGACTATCAACAAACTCTACCGCAGAGGAGCCAATGTTATTTACGAAGATGTTTCGGGTGTCCATGTATCAGGCCACGCCAGTCAGGAAGAATTAAAGTTAATGCTAAATCTGGTAAAACCAAAATACTTTGTCCCTGTCCATGGAGAATACAGACATTTGTACAAACATGCTGACCTGGCTGAGAAAAACGGTATTCCACGAGAAAATATTTATATTGCTGATGTTGGTGACAGAATCAAATTCAGTGATCAAAAAGTGGAAAAAGACTACAATGTTCAATCCGGAGATGTCCTGATTGATGGACTTGGGATTGGTGATGTCGGAAACATCGTTTTAAGAGATAGGAAATTATTATCCGAAGATGGAATTATTATAGTTGTGGTTACAATTGATAAACATGGTAATATTCTGGTTGGTCCAGATATCATTACCAGAGGATTTGTTTATATCCGGGAATCAGAAGAGTTAATTGAAGCTGCAACCAAAAGAGTGGAGGATGCGCTTAAAGACTGTGAAGAAAATAATGTAACCGAATGGTCAGTGCTTAAAAATACTATCCGCAACTCACTCAATAATTATATATACCAAAAAATAAAAAGAAATCCAATGATTTTACCTGTAATTATGGAAGTATAGAAACTTAACTTAAATTAACCAGCTGTGTAAAAGCAGCTGGTTTTAAATTTGAACATATGTTTCAAAGTGTGCTATAATAAAAAGAAGGAGGTGAAATTAAAATTGAATAGTTTTCAGGCAATTTTTCTGGGTTTAATTCAGGGTTTAACAGAATTCATACCGGTCAGCAGTTCTGGCCATTTAGTAATTGCTCAATATTTTTTGAAAATCAAAGAGGATCAGATAGTATTCAATGTTATATTACATATTGGTACCTTAATTCCTATTTTTATTATTTTCTGGCAGGATATTAAAGATATGCTTTTACTTAAAAAAGAAAAAAGAAAAGAAACTTTTTATATTTTACTGGCAATAATTCCTACAGGAGTCATAGGAGTTTTATTCGAAGATTTTTTTGAAAATCTTTTCTCAAATGCATATCTAACAGCTTTAATGTTGATTGTGACTGGTTTGATTTTATATATCACAGAAAAAATTGAGGGGGGAACCAGAGAAGTAGAAGAATTAAAATTCTGGCAGCCTTTATTAGTAGGGCTGGCTCAGGGAGGAGCAATTATTCCTGGTATTTCACGCTCTGGTACCACAATTGCAGCCTCATTATTTCAGGGATTAAACAGAGAGGCAGCAGCCAGATTTTCATTTTTGATGTCAATTCCCGTAATCGGAGGAGCTGGTTTTTTGCAGTTTTTAAATGTTATGGAAAGTGGTACCTTTAATCTGGATCTAAAAATTATTTTTTTAGGTTTTTTTTCAGCGATGATTTCAGGATATTTTGCGATTAAAATTTTATTGAAAGTGCTGGCAGAAAAAAAATTAAATTATTTTAGTTATTACTGCTGGGTGGTAGCTGCAGTATTTATCATTATTAATTTGATATAATCTGAGATTATAAATTATAAGGTTATATTAATTTTGCCACAAGGAGGAGCAGAGATGAGTAAACAAAAAAACAACTCCAAAACTGAAAAGAGAAAAAATGAGATTCTGGGACTCTTTTTAATTACTTTTGCTGCAATCAGTTATTTTGCGATTTTTAGTAATTCTGCAGGCTTATTGGGCAATTATATTAGCAGTGCCTATTATTTTTTAGTGGGAAGCGGCAGTTATCTTCTGCCTCTTTTATTTGTTTACTGGGGAGTTCAGTTAATTAGATCAAAAAAGATTAACCTATCTGCCAGATTTTTAGGATTATTATTATCGTTTATTGCCATCATTTCAATTATAAATTTAAATGATAGCGGAAGTTTTTTTCTAAATACTCCTCAGACTGCAGCCGGAGGAATAATTGGGGGAGCTATTAGTTACTTTTTGACAGAATTATTTGCTGTTAATGGTGCCTATATTATTCTGTCAGTTGTTTTATTAACCGGTATTCTTTTATTATTTGATTTATTTTTACATAGTATTTTTAGTAAAACCAGGGCTCAAATCTTAGCTTTTAAAGAATGGCTGTTAAACCTAAAAGAAAAAAGCAGTAGTTTTTTGGGCAGTCTTTTTTTCGGTAGACTTAATATTTTAGCAAAAATTAAAAACTGGAGAGAGACCAGAAAAGATAAAAAGAAAGCAAGGAAAAAGAAAAAGCAGGAAGCAAAAAATTCTTTA
>JAXKWB010000156.1:0-10828 GCA_036172385.1 Halanaerobiales bacterium
CTAAATCTTCTCTAATATCTCTAATCAAATTAACTTTCTGCAAAAACAAACCTGCCTGGTTAAAATTATCCATTAATATTTTTTCATTCTGAGCTTCAATTTCAAATTTATAAATAATTGTTTCAGTCAAAAATCCTCCAACTGTCCCGGCAACATAATAACAGTATTCATCCAGTTCTGCAAAAGTTTCTACTTTTTTTCTTAAATATTTCTGCATTCCCTGATTCATTTCCTGCAGCCATTTATGAGAGATCTCCTGAATCTCAGGTTCAAAACTTTGATAACTCCTGTAAATCAGATCAATATTTTTAGTTAACTCCCGCAGTGAATCTTTTTCTATTAAACTGCTCTTTTCTTTAATAATTGCAAAGTCAGAGCTGCGATCATATTCTGCTGGAGAAAATATTCTGCAGATTCGATCCATCATTTCCTGCTGTAGTTTAAGATCAGATGGATGAATTTCATCCTCAAAATTATCTAAAATTCTATCCTGGAGATAGGCCAGAAGAACTTCATTTTTAATTTCATTATCTAACATCGGAATTGTCAGAGCAAAACTGCGGGATACTTTTTTTAATATCTCTCTGGCATATTTCATTGGCTCTGCTGTCATTATCTCACCTCTTTAAAAGTTCAAAATTATTTATTATAATTAAATTTATAAAGCACAAAAATTAGAATTAATATGTAAAGAAAAAGTATTGATAAAGAAATTTTATTTAATGGCTGCAGCTGGTCAACAAGAGTCGGCCTGCGGTCCGACCCTTCACTTCCAATTTTTAAATACGGCAGTTCTGGCAATTCACCACTCAATACCTTTTTTTGGCTTCGACCTTCTGGGACCAAAAGATCCAGCACTCTGGTAGACTTTGAATTTAAAATATCGCTTTTCGAATATACCTGCCATGAGCTTCTACTTTTGGATAATGAACGAAAATGATCATAGCCAAAAGGATCAAAACTACCTACCATTACAATGATTTTACTCTGCTGCAGAGAATTAATCACACTTTTTGGTATTTTTAAAAATAGATTATTATCTTTTCTCCGCAGACTAAGATTTCCATTGGAAACCGGATTACTAAGTGATAACTCGTTAATATTCAATAAATTTTCCTGTTTACTGTCTGGATTAAATAACCTGACCCACCAGCCGCTTATTTTTATTAATTTATTCCATTTGAAATCTTCTTTAAATCTGACATTGGCTCCTTCCTGAAAAAGTTGACTACTTCCACCATTTTGATGATCAATATAAATTTCGATCAAAGGTAATGAAAATCCATATTTAGCTCCCCAGGGATCAGTTAAATTAGAAAAGGAAAAGCGAATTTTATATTCATTTTTGCTTTCAAAAATAGTCATCGACCTCAGATCAAATAAATGCCCTTTATTCTGGAAGATATTATTCTGGGGATAATCATAATTTCCAGGCCCATAATCATCACCAATCGCATCAAGATGATTAAAAATCACTCTATAATTTTTTACACTGGCAGCTGCAGGTAAAATGAAAAGACAGATAATAAATAGTATCACTAATTTTTGTCTTTTATTATTTATTTTTTTAAAAGCCATTTTCACACCTCTACTAAAAACATTCTTTATCTATTCATTATATTCTCTGTAAAATCAACTGCAGCATTATAGCCCATTGTTTTCATTCTATAATTCATGGCTGCCACTTCTAATACTAAAGCCAGATTTCTACCTGGTTTTACCGGAATTACAATTTCATCAATCTCTAGATCCATTATTTCTGTTTTGCGGCTGTCAATACCAAGTCTTTCATATTCTTCTCCATCTTTCCATCTTTCCAATTTAATTGCAAGATTAATTGGAGATTCATGTTTTACTGCCCCGGCTCCAAATAAAGTTTTGACATTAATTATGCCAATACCGCGCATCTCAAGAAAATAACGAGAATTATTGGGAGCTGTACCATTTAAACGCAGCTCACCTATTTTTTTGATTTCAATAATGTCATCAGCAACCAGGCGGTGGCCTCTTTTAACCAGCTCTATAGCTGTCTCACTTTTACCGATTCCACTCTGGCCTTTAATTAAGACTCCTATTCCATAGATATCTACCAGAACCCCGTGGATAACCTTAACCGGCGCCAATTTTTCTTCCAGATAATTTAAAAGCATGCTGCTAAATCTGGTTGTAGAAATTTCGGTAGAAAGAACAGGTATTCCCTTCTGATTTGCTCTTTCCAGCAGATAATCCGGGATCTGTTCACCCCGGGCAACTATAATACAGACCGGATTGTAGTCTACATATTCTTCAATTCTTTCCTGCAAGATCTGCTCATCAAGTCCGCGCAGAAAAGAAAGTTCTGTTCTTCCGATTAAATTAACCCGCTCCGGTACAAAGTGCTTCCAGAAACCGGCCAGTTCAATTCCTGGCCGCTTAATATCACTTACTTTAACCTCTCTTTTAATACCGGAACGACCGGCTTTAATTTCCAGATCAAAGCGGTTAAAAATATCAAGCACTAATACCTTATCTTCATCAATCATTTTTTTTCAACCTGTCTTCCATTGCCACAGCTATAGCACCCATTAAACCAATATCAGAACCAAGCTCAGCTTCTTTTACTGTTACCATTTCTAAAGAACCAGCCAGCGCTATATCTTCCATAGTTTTAATCGCCTTCTCTAAAAATAGATCTGAGGCCTTCATTACTCCTCCACCCAGAATTATCATTTCAGTATTAAAAGTATTTACAACATTACCCAGGCCGATACCCAGATGATAACCGGCATTTTCGAAAATTTCCTTAGCTACCTGATCACCCTGATAGGCAGCCTGAGCACAGATAACTGCATCAATATCTTCAATAATATTATCTGCCAGCTCCAGCATTTCTTTACTCTGGCCAGCTGCTGCAGCCTCGCGCGCTCTTTTACCAATAGAGGTCCCGGAGGAAAAAGCCTCCAGACAGCCGTGATTTCCACAACCACAGAGTGGGCCATCAGGATCAATTACTGTATGTCCTACCTCACAGGCATTATCATTAATCCCGCTAAACAGCTCCCTATTAATAATTGCTCCACCACCAATACCGGTGGAAATAGTTATGTAAACCATGTTATCAACATTTTTACCAGCACCAAACCATTTTTCACCCAGAGCTGCCGCATTAGCATCATTTTTTAACAGAGTTTTAATTCCCAGAGCAGACTCTATTTTCTCAACCAGAGGAACATTTTTCCAGGGTAAATTAGCGTTTTCGATGATAATTCCCTTTTTTGCATCAAGTGGACCAGGACTGCCAATCCCCAGGGTTCTAACCTGATCTCGATCAACTTCTGCTTTTTTAAGTACAGCTTCTATTGTTGCTATCATGTTTTTTATTATTTTATCTTCTCCCAGAGCGGCTTCAGTATCTCTGCGAGCTCTTGTAATAATCTTTCCCTCACTATCGGCAAGACCGGTTAATATTTTTGTTCCACCAAGATCCAGCCCTAAATAATATTCTTTCATTACTATTCCCCTCTCACAAAATTTATAGATAATTATATTTTAATATTTTGCCAGCGTTTCTTTAGTACCCTGAATAATCAGCAAACCAACAATCCCAATAAATCCAGCCGGAAGACCAATACCAATCACAGTTAAAATCACAGTTAGCAGGAAAATTGACAGAAACCAGAGCAGAGAAAATATTATATTATCCAGACTGAGAATAACTGCATTTTTAAAAATATCCTTAAGCGGTCTATCTCCCTGAATAATCAACAGTCCCCACAAATAAGCCTGATATATTGAAAAATAAATTAACAAATAGGCGAATAAAAAAGCAAAGGCCAAAAGCCAGATATTCTCCTGTCCCTTTATTAAAAAGAAACGTAAATCTACTATAAAAACTATATATAAAATAACTGAAATCAAGAAAACTAAAAATCCACGCCAAAAATTGTTTTTAAAATAAGCAAAGAGTGATTTAAAAGCAACCCTTCCTTCTTCCAAAATCTCATTAACACCATAAAGTGAGGTTAAAAATACCGGACCTAAAAAGATAAGTGGTAATAAGATAATTAAATACCAGCCGCTCTGTAAACCAATAAGAACAGCAAATAATAAAACAGAACTAATAACAAACCAGGCTACACTGAGCAGCACCAGTTTAAATAAATCTTCATAAAAATCTTTAAATGTAGATTTTAAAATCGAAAAAATTTCCAAGTCAACCCCTCCAATTTTCATCAAATATTTAACTCAACCACTATCTTTGATTATAACATAAATAGCTTATAAATGCATAATTCTGAGTGTTTTCTCACTATTTTAATTATCCAGATCAAGATCAAGGTTAAAATGTTTTTTTAAATATCTAGCTATACCAAGATCATCATGATTGGGGGCCATCTCATCAGCCTGTTCCTGCAGTTCAGGATGAGCATTCTGCATTGCAATACCTTTACCTGCCCATTTAATCATTGTCAGATCATTTAAACCATCTCCAAAAATCATAATTTCTTCTGGTTTAATATCAAAATCTGCTGCTAATTTTTTGATAGGTACCGCCTTTGACATATTTTTTTTGGTAATTTCAATAAAAGAGGGATAGGAAGAAGAAAGTTCGATTTCATTCTCAAAATTATTTTCTAAAAAGTGATTAATTTCCAGCTGCTTATCTTTATCTTCTTCAATTATCAGCATCTTTGTTGGTTCAGCACTCAAAAATTGATCCAGATTACCCACGGCATTAGCTTTGATTCCAGAAATTTCTTCATATCTATCAGTAAATTTATTTTCTTCAGCTACATATAATTGATCATCAATATAAAGCTGCAGATGATAGTCATTCTTGACTACCATTTTTGTAATTTTTTTAGCAATCTCCAGAGGAATAGGAGCATGAAAGATCTGCTGCTGATTTTGTGGATCAACAACTAAAGCACCATTATAGGTTATTATGGGATCCACAATCTCCAGCTGATCAGTATGCGGTTTAGCAGAACAGTACATTCTACCTGTCGCTACCAGAGTTCTAATCCCTTTTTTTCTTATCATTTTAACTGCCTCAATAGTTTTTTTCTGAAGCTGATGTTCAGCATCCAATAAAGTTCCATCCAGATCAAAAACAATCATTTTAACATCCATTATATCACCTTTTTCTTATATTCTAAAAAAAAGCCGGGTTTCCCCGGCCCAATAAAAATATTAGCTTATCTAAAATCTACTCCATAAACTGAGCAGAAAAAGCATGAACCTCATTTTTCATTTCTTTAAGTGCTGCTTCATTTTCAAGCTTCTTTAAAGCTTCAAAAATAAATTCAGCAATTTTTTTCATATCTTTTTCTTTCATCCCTCTTGTGGTAACAGCCGGGGTTCCAATTCTAATTCCACTGGTTACAAACGGACTTTTAGTCTCAAAGGGAATTGTATTTTTATTAACTGTAATCCCTACTTTATCTAGAGCTTCCTCTGCTTCTTTACCGGTGATCTCCATATTATTTAAATCAACCAGCATCATATGGTTATCCGTTCCACCAGACACAAGCCGCATCCCATAGCTTTTAAGTTCTTCGGCCAGAGTATAAGCATTATCAATAATCTGCTGCTGATATTCCATAAATTCATCTGTTAGTGCTTCTTTAAATGAAACAGCTTTGGCAGCAATAATATGCATTAGTGGTCCTCCCTGTAGTCCCGGAAAAATAGCCTTATCAATAGCTTTTGCATATTTCTCTTTACAGAGAATCATTCCTCCTCTGGTTCCTCTTAATGTTTTATGAGTTGTTGTTGTCACAAAGTCTGCTGCTTCAACAGGGTTGGGGTGTAAGTCAGCAGCTACCAGACCCGCAATATGGGCCATATCTACCATAAATAAGGCTCCAACTGAATCAGCAATTTCTTTAAATGTTTTAAAGTTGATTACCCTCGGATAGGCACTGGCTCCAGCAACAATCAAATCCGGCTGGTGTTCTTCAGCCAGAGCTCTTACCTGCTCATAGTCAATAATTTCTTTTTCTTTGGTTACTCCATAATGAACAAAATTATAATATGTACCTGACATATTAACCGGACTGCCGTGAGTTAAGTGGCCCCCGTGAGTCAAGTCCATTGCCAGAATAGTCCCCCCCTGGGGTACCTGAGAAAAATAAACTGCCTGATTTGCCTGGGAACCAGAATGAGGCTGGACATTAGCATGTTCAGCACCAAATAATTCTCTGGCCCTTTTTATGGCCAGTTCTTCTGCCCTGTCAACCACCTCACAACCTCCATAATATCGTTTGTGAGGATAACCCTCTGCATATTTGTTGGTCAGGGCTGAACCAGCAGCCTCCATTACAGCAGAACTAACAAAATTTTCTGAAGCGATTAATTCAATGTTTTGAGCCTGTCTTTTTTCTTCTTCTGCAATAACAGCTGCTATTTCCGGATCAATTTTTTTAAGTTCCTGCATTCAAAGCTCATCTCCTTAATTTAGTGATAAAAACTTATTCATATATTAACAATAAGGCCAAACACTTTAATTGGTTTATCTTAATTATACTCCTCTTAATATAAATATACTTCTCTAAAATAACTTTAAATCCTGCTTGATTTCTAGCTTCTTTTTTGAATAAAATTTAAAAAACTCGTTTTTTAAAATGAAAAAGACCGGAGAAAAGCCCCCCGGTTTTTTCAAAAATTTATAAACTTATGCCTGGCTGATAACATCTACCGGACAAACTGATACACAAGCTGCACAATCGATGCAGTCATCAGCATCGATTTCATACTGGGTATCTCCTTCACTGATACAATCTACAGGGCATTCTGGCGCACAGGCACCACACATAATACAACCATCGGAAATTACATGAGCCATTTATTGTTCACCTCCTGCTATTCAGCTTCCTAAAAATTATTTGTAAAAAGTTCACAAAACTATTATACCCAGAGAGTACTAAAATGTCAACTGCTTTACAATTTTGAAAATTGCTTTATTAATAATATTTATTGATTAAATGCTGTTAGGCTAAAATTACTCTGCATAAGGACAAATTTTAGCCTAACCTTATCTTCTATAATGATTAAATCCTTCTTTAAAAACTATAGCTTAAACTAAAAGCTGAATAGTCATTGTCTTCAAACTGTCCAAAAGTAGTATTCTGATCACCTCTAAATATCTTATGAGATACTGTTAGAATTAAATCCTGTTTCAGCTCATAATCCACTGCTGCCTCCAGAGTATAATCATGTTCATTTAAGTTATAAATCCAGGTAAGCTGGGGGATAATCTTTTTATTTTGAAAACTATCTTCTAATTTTAAGACAGCTCTATTTGTAGTATAATTACCATCTTCAGCATACTGCAGATCAATATTAGTTTGCTTTCCATTAACAGTGGCTATATTCTTTTCTATTTGATCATCATCCAGTATTGTCTCACCTGTAAACTGCAGATTTAAATTAAGGTTGCTGATGGGAAGATCCCGATCTCCACCAATTACCCAGGCGATTTTGTTATTTCTAACTGTTGGATCATTACCCTCAGTATCATCAGTTCTATAGTAGGCCAGTTCAAGACGGCTGTTAAGATCAGCAATTACTCGAGCCAGTTCAAAACCAAAAACATCAACTTCATTATACTGCAGATCAGCAGCTTCTAAAACAGAGTCAAAGCTGGAATTACCAGCCTTAAAGGCTTTAAATTCTGCCATAAGAGCTGCTTTATCATAACTGGGCTCTCGTAAATATCCTTTATAATAACTAAAACCATAATCGGTTCCAGCCCGGGTGTCAGTATAACGGAGAGCAAATTGGTTTTCCTCATCTGCTGCAGATTCCTTTACCTGATTAATAAGCTCAGTTGTACTTAAACCAGTAGCAATTTCTAACTCGGATAGACTCATCAGGGTGGAAAATGGATTAATAATCCAGTTGCCTAAAGGGCTATCTGGATCTTCTGGCAGACGATTGGGAGTAAAATCAGGTGTATAAACAAACTCTAAATTTGCATTTCCTCCCCGGAAGTAACGATCAATTTTAATCATTTCTTCTCCAATTTGACGCTCTTTGTAATCAGGATTTATAAAATCACTCAAATCTTGTGCATTCAAATTATCAACAACATGCAGCTGATCTCCTTTACCCCAGATAACAATGTTTTTACCAATCAAAAAATTATAGTTAGTTCCATAATAGTTATAATAAAGTTCCTTAAATTCTACTTCTTTAACAGCTCCTGGCTGAAAATCCAGTAAAAACTTAAAAGCATGAGTTTGACCGGGATAGGAAATATCCAGGTTGCCGTTTAAATTTTCATTGATTTCTCCCTCCGAAAATACTCGAAGCTGGGGTTTAAGTTCACCACTAATTTCTGTTTCAGTTTCTTCTTGTGCTCCATAAAAGCTCATACTTCCCTGAGCAGCAGCAGAAGCACTGCCCATTAAAAACAGAACTACAGCTGTTACTATAATTAACTCAGCCTTATTTTTTAACATTATATCATCACTTCCCAATTAATTAGTATTTACAATATTTCTAGTTTGATAGAAATCTAGAATAATCTTCCAGTACTGAGGAACTGCTGAGTAAACCTGCTGTCATTAATATCCTTATTATATTCCAGCAGATAATTACCGTCTCGCTGCTGAATATATAAGCGAGTACTGTGACCTGTGTCTAGATTTTCCATTGTAGCGGAAAAAGCCGTCCAGATACCATCAACTTTTTTGATCTTGCTGTCAACTCTCATCACCTTATAGAGGTCCTGATTATCCTTATTATACATTTCCAATTTAATAGGAATATAATGTTCTTTTGTGACCCAGGAAATTGTTTTTGCATACTGTTCAGCTGCTGGATTTTTTGGTACTGCCTCTACTACATAAGTCTGGTAACCATTAAATTCTTCCTGGCGCAGCAATTCATATTTAAAATCATTAATATCTCTAGATTTTAAATCATCATAGGTAAAATCTGTTCCCATAAAGGAATCACTACCCTGTCCACCAGCAATCCTGCGAACTCTTCCTAAATCAGGTAAATAAATCCACTGGTCATCATCTGAGTTTTTATTTTCTATCTGTAAAAATCGAGTTCCTTCAATTGAGGCTGGCTCATAAAAAACCATTACACTTTCCCTTAAATTGTTTTTATTTTCCTGAGACCAGATTTCTGCAACTCTTGCTCTGACATTACCTTCCTGATCAATGAGATCCATCCCGAGCAGGGCATGCTGAGTTTCACCACTCTTTCTATCATCTACTCTCTCCATAACCTCACGCCCACTAATGGCTGCAGCTGAAAATGAAACAGCAAAAATCATCAGGATAGCAAATAAAACTGAAATGTAACTATGATTTAGTATTTTTCTCATTTTGAATTCCTCCTATTATTTAGCTTTTCTTAATAAATTTAGGTTTAAAGAGATTTAATAATAGCGGTAGAATTGTCATTGATGCAAGTGAAGATGTAAACATTGTTACTGCTATTAATAAACCCAGATAAACAAGTGGATAAAAATTAGAAAATAGAAGCACAAGAAATCCTAAAGCTACAGAAATTGCATTAAAGATAATCGCCTTACCTGTAGAGCCCAGAGTATCTCTTGTTACCTGATATAAGTCCTCACTTTTCAATCTGTTTTGATGATAGCTGTGCAGAAAATGAATAGTATAGTCTACCCCAATCCCGATTGCGATTGAAGCAACCATTGCTGTTCCAACATCTAATTTGATTCCAAAGTGACCCATTAAACCAAAATTAATAATCAGGGAAAACGCCAGCGGTATAATTCCATATATACCAGCAATAATTGATTTAAATGATAAAGCTACGATAATAAATACTATCAAAAAGGAAATTGCAATACTTCTTATCTGACTGCCTACAATTAATCTATTTGCTTCCAGAGCCATTGTTGCATATCCCGAAACAGTTGTTTTATAGCTTTCAGGAAAGTTCTGGCTGCTGTAATTATCTATTTTCTTTTTTATTTTAAAGGCTGTTATATTACTTGGATCTTTAATTTGAACCAGCATCTGTGCTTTGTCTGGTTCCAACTGATTATTGATCAAATCATCAACACTCCCGGAATAAAGAAGTAAATATTGGGAAATTAAATTGCTTAAATCCTGCATTGATTCAGCTCCATATTTTTTTAAGTCATTTGGAATTTCATAATATGCCGCCCCATTATAATTCATTTCCACTTTTAAAAGTTCAACCATCTCGGCAGCTGTTAAATTTAACTTCTCCCCCCTTGCAATTGTGCTGCTTAACAGCTTAATAAATTTTAATTCTGAAATATTTTCCTCTTTATCAGGTCCTGCAATTACTTGCTTTTGAATTTGATTCTGACTTTCTTCTTTATTACTCTGATAAAAACTTGAACCTGCTTCCGGATTTGAGTCTGAACTTTTATAGAAAGAAGAGGTTGACTCCTGATTATTATCTTCATTATCTTCTGAACTGCCACCCTGGTAAAAGGATGAAGTGTCTGCATGAGTATCATTATTTGTACCGCCTGGATTACTGGTCTGCGATTTTGTATCAGCAGCTGGATAATGAAGCACCTGGTTCATTCTTTTAATATAATCACTAATAGATGTAGCTTTTCCAACTGAAACAAAATTATCTTCTAAATTTTGCTGTAAATTATCCATTTCAGTTAAGATTTTCGGATTATTTAAACTCCCTCTTTCTTCTCCTGCTATTAAAACTTTCATAATATTTGTACCGGCAAAATTATTATTAATAAAATCATCTGCCTGTCTTATTTCACTATTTTCTTTAAACATTTCAATCAGAGGTGTATCAACAACTATTTTACTAAAACCCATAACTGATATTATAATAACTACTACAGCAGTAATAATAATTG
>JAXKWB010000157.1:0-6097 GCA_036172385.1 Halanaerobiales bacterium
CAAAGGAGGGATTAGCTTAATTAAATCAGGGTAACAGACTTCAGTGGGGACTGATCTGTTTATAATTATTTATTAATTATATCACAACAATAGTTAGTTGTAAATTTGTGGAATTGACTTTTAACTTCAAAAGACAGAATATTGTTAACAGTTAATTTAGACCTTAGGGTTCCAGGAGGGATTCTTGTGAATAAAAATTCAACCAGAAAACAGCAGGACCTGGCAGAATACCAGCCGGGAGACAAACTGTATCAGCTATTTAAACATAAGCAGGTAGTTGTAAAAGGAGACAAAGAAAAGTTTTTGATTAAAATTCAAAAAATCACATAAGCTTCACCTGGGGCCTTGGGCCGGGAACTTTAGTTTTCCCGGCCCTATTTTTTTATCTTGAAAGCATAAAATAAGCATTAATTTTAGTTAAAATAATACTTATTCTGTATTTAGGAATGTCAAATGAAGGGGGAAAAAAATGACAAGTGGTGTACAAATGATACTTGCTCTGCTGATCGGGGTAGGACTATTAATCTATTTGATTTTAAAAACTAAAATCCATGCTTTTCCGGCTTTAATTATCTCAGCTTCAGTTATTGGGATTATAGGTGGACTTGGACCAGCCGGGACAATAGAAGCAATTTCGTCTGGTTTTGGTGGAACTTTAGGCAGTATCGGAATTGTAATTGGTTTGGGTGTTATGATGGGTAAATTATTAGAAATCTCTGGTGGAGCAGAACAAATGGCTGCTTCATTTTTGAAAACGGTAGGTAAAGGAAGAGAAGAATGGGCTTTAGGATTAACCGGAGCTGCTGTTTCGATACCAGTTTTTTGTGACAGTGGATTTGTGATTTTAATCGGGCTGGCAAAATCATTATCCAAAAAGACCGGCAGATCAATAGTAGTTTTAGGTATCTCTCTGGCAGCAGGGCTGGTGGCAACTCACCATACAGTTCCGCCTACTCCCGGACCTCTGGCAGTGGCCGGAATTTATGGGGCTGATATTGGCCAGATGATTTTGGTTGGTCTGTTTTTAGCCTGCTTTATTCTGGTGGGTACAATCCTCTATGCTAAAACTCTGGCTAAAAAGATAGAAATTGATGTTGATGACTTAATCGATCAGGCAGCTCAAAAATTTGATGAAGAACAATTACCAGCTGCTGGTTTATCTTTTTCTCCAATTGCAGTTCCCATATTTTTGATCTTACTTAACACTTTATTTTCTGCCTTTGAAATAGAAAACTCACTGGCTTCTGTAGTTACTTTCTTTGGGGACCCTGCAATTGCCGTAATGATAGGTTTATTAATTGCAATCTATGGATTAGTTTCTAAACTTGAAACAGCCGAAATCACAGAACAGTTAGAAAAATCTTTAGCATCAGCAGCAGTAATTATCTTTGTTACTGGTGCTGGTGGAGCCTTAGGATCTGTGCTCAGAGCTTCCGGGATTGGTGATTTTGTAGCAGAACAGGTTGCTCAATTTTCGATCCCTATGTTATTAATTCCATTTGTAATAGCTACTTTAGTTAGATTAGTCCAGGGATCGGGAACTGTGGCGATGATAACTGCTGCTTCTATTACAGCACCGATTGTTGCTAATTCAAGTCTAAATCCTGTAATTGCAGCCCAGGCCACAACAGTTGGAGCGATGATATTTTCCTATTTCAATGATAGTTTTTTCTGGGTTGTAACTAAATTCCTGGGGTTGGATGTAAAACAGGGGATTAGAGCCTGGTCCATGACAACCACAGTTGCCTGGTTATCAGGTTTAGTTGGTCTGGTTATAATGAACATATTCATTTAATAAATATAAGCTATGGGGGTAGTTTATCTGCCCCCTTTAAAATTAATTTGAAGGTGAAGCTATGAGCTGGGAAGCTAATAAAAAAGATGAAATAGAAAATAACCTATTGGAACAGGGCTGGCATATTCAAAAGATAAAAGGTGAAGATTTGATCTATGCCAGTAAAAGATTCTTTCTCTTTTTCAATAGATACTATCTATATTTTATTCAGCAGAATATTTCACTACCAGAATTAAAGGCCAGAAAAGAGCAAATAGATGCTGAAAATATAAAATACCACGGATTCTGGCTGGCAGCTAAAAATATAAGTGATCAGATAGTTAAATATGCTAAAAACAATGATATAGGACTAATGAAACTTAAATAAGCTGAGGGAGGTAAATGTCTATGGCCGAGATTGTAGTAATAGCCGATGATTTAACAGGTGCCAATGCTACAGGAGTTTTATTTGAAAATAAAAATTGTAAAATTGCTACTTTCCTGGATTTATTGACTTATTTTAAAGAAGAGAAAGGAGCCTATAAAGATTATGATGTGATTTCAATTAATACTGACAGCAGATCAATTGCAAAAGAAGAAGCCTATAACCGAGTTGCTACTGTCACCAATTCTTTTAAAAATGAAGATATTAAATTATTATCTAAAAGAATTGATAGTACAGTCAGAGGTAATGTCGGTTCAGAAATAGATGCAGTTCTTGATTCTTTAGCAGATAATTATCTGGCGATCGTTGTCCCGGCTTTTCCGGCTTCAAACAGAATCACAATTGGGGGTCATCTGCTGGTAAACTCCATCCCTCTGGAAAGAACTGATGTCGCTAAAGATCCTAAAACTCCAGTTGAAACTTCCTGTGTCAGTAAAATTATCGCCGGACAGAGTAAATATAAGCTTGGCAGTATTGAGTTAAGTTCCTTAAAAAATGATGAGAAAGAAGTTATTGAGGAAATAAATAGTTTAAAAAAGGAAGGGAAAAGGATCATTGTCTTTGATGCAGTTAACCAGCAGGATATTAATAAAATAGCTGCTGTAGTCAGTAAACTTAAAACCCCGGTTATTTCTGTTGATCCCGGGCCCTTTACTCTTGCTCTGGGAGTTAAATCTCTAAGCAGCAATGGTAATCAGGACAGATCCATTTTAGCAACAATCGGGAGTGCTACTAATTTAACCAGGACTCAGGTTGCAAATTTAGAAGAAAACACTAATTCCCTTTTAGTTCTGGTAGATTCCAGAAAATTAATTGGAGCAGAAAAGGAAGCAGAAATTAAGAGAGTAAGTACTAAAATCTTAGATAATATTGATAATTATCAAGTAGTTGGGCTGGTATCTTCTAAAACGGAAGAAGATGTTTTCGATTTAAATGAACTGTCTAAAAGATTACACCTCAGCAGAGACCAAATTGCTCAAAAGATTTCTGATGGACTGGCAGTAATATCTAAACAGGTCCTGGATGCAGCTGCAGACAAAATTGGAGGGCTCTTTATAACCGGTGGAGATATTACGATTGCTGTCACTAAGGCAATCAAAACTGTGGGGATTGAAGTTCAGGCAGAAGTGCTGCCGCTGGCGGTTTACGGTAAAATACTGGGTGGCGATTATGATGGTCTCCCGATAGTTACTAAAGGTGGTTTGATCGGCGATTCTGATGCAATAACTACCTGTATAAATCATTTATTCAAAAAAATTAATTAAAAGGAGCTGTTTAAAGATGTCTAAAATGAAGATTGGAATTACAATTGGTGATCCAGCTGGAATTGGACCCGAAATTGTTGTAAAATCTCTGGCAAAAGAGAAAATAAGGGAAATGGGTAAGCTATATGTTCTGGGTGATAGAGAGGTAATTAAAGCAGCAGAAAAGCTGACCGGTGTGGATTTAAATATTAACTTGATTGAAGATATCGATCAGGATCAGTACCGCGAAAATGAAATTAATCTAATCGATCTGAATAATGTTGAGCTTGACCAACTTCAATATGGAGAAGTACAGGCAGTGGCAGGTCAGGCCGCCTATGAATATATCAAAAAGTCTATTCAGCTGGCTCTGGACGGTAAATTGGATGCAGTAGCTACCGCTCCCATCAACAAAAAATCTCTAAAAGCTGCCGAGGTTGATTATATTGGTCATACCGAAATGTTTGCCGATTTAACCGGGACTGAAGATCCACTGACTATGTTCCAGGTTTTTGACTTGAGAGTTTTCTTTTTATCAAGACATGTTTCTTTAAAGAAAGCGTGTGAGATGGTGACTGAAGCCAGAGTTTATGCTTATATAAAAAGGTGTATCAAAGCTTTAGCCAGGCTTGGAGTTGAAGATGGCAAATTAGCAATTGCAGCTCTAAATCCTCATGCAGGAGAACACGGATTGTTTGGAACTGAAGAGGATGACGAAATTACTCCAGCAATTAATAAAGCCAGAGAAGAGGGATACGACGTTGTAGGACCTGTACCTGCTGATTCGGTTTTTCATAAAGGTTTAAAAGGTAATTATGATGCGATTTTATCCCTGTTTCATGATCAGGGACATATTGCCACCAAGATGGTGGATTTTGAAAGAACTATTTCTTTAACAAATAATATGCCGTTTTTAAGAACTTCTGTTGACCACGGTACGGCTTTTGATATTGCAGGCGAAAATATTGCTGATTCATTGAGTATGGAAGAAGCTATTCGCCTGGAAGTTGAATATGAGGCTTCTTTTACTAATAGATAGGGGAACTGCTGAAATGAGATAAGAAGTAAAGATGAGTGAAGCTCTCACCGGGGTGCTTTTGGATTCTGGTGGGAGTTTTTGATGAGATTGAGTCGATTTTTAAATTTTAACTTTATTTCCAAATTATTCTATGATATACTTTATATAGTATAAATATTAGAAATGGAGGAAAATTAATTCAGAAAAAGTTTGATGTTACAGCTCATAACTATGACTTTGTTTTTAAAGATTCTTTTAATCTCTTTAAGCATGATATTGCTGATTTTTTAAAGGTCGAGATGCCTGGAATTGCCTCCTATTTGGAAACTGAGTTTACAGAAGTGGAAACAAATACAGAGCGGATGGATTTAAATTTCAAACTGGAAGATGGGTCAATTTTGCATTTAGAAGAAGAAATTGAGGTTTCTGTTGATGATCTGATTCGTTTTGCTTCCTATGACTTAAAGTTGTATAATAGATATAGAGACAGGATTCGGACCATAATTTTATGTATTAAGGGATATCCTGCTTCAGAGGCAGCTTTTGATGCTGGCAGTCTGGGGTACAATACAATTGTTGTTAACATGTCTGATAAAAATGGTAAAGAAAAGCTGAAAGAATTAAAAGAAAAAATAGAAAATAAGGAAGAGATAAATTATCTTGACTTAATATTTCTTCCGCTGATGAATAGTGATCAAAAAATAGTTGAACGGGTTAAAGAAACTATTGAGCTGGAAGAAAAACTGGAAATAGATCAAAATTTAAAAGATAATATAGTTGCTTTGACTTTTGTTTTAAGTGATAAATTTTTAACTGAGGATGAAATCTCAGAAATATGGAGGGATTACAAAATGGTTAAAATATTGAAATATGCTGAAGAGCAGGGAGAGAAAAATGAGGCAAGAGAAATGCTAAAAAAACAAATCAAAGCTAAGTTTGGTAATTTAGATAAAGAAACAATTGATTTAATTAATGAGGCTCAACTAAGTAAAATTGAAATTTTAATTGAAAAAATAGTAACTACTGATGACGAAAAAGAATTTAAAAATTATTTGAAATAAAGTGTATAAAATTAAAAGGAAAAGTAATAATTAGGACTAAAGGAGTTAATATGTATGCCTACTAGTTCTTTTGAAAAAGATAAGTTAATAGTGACAGATCCAGATATGATAAGAAAAATAAAGAAAGAGCTTTCTCGCGAAAAAAGTGGTGTTGAATTAAATAAAAAGCGTGATGATTTTGAAGAAACCATGCAAGAACTGAAAAGAGGTAAAGAATTATTAAAACAACTATAATCACTTAAGTATATAAGTTTATTTTATTCTATATAATTTTTACAAACTGAATATAAGAGCAAATCAATTGAAAAATTGAGACGCAAAGTTCTGAACCTAAAGATATAATCTATGGTTGTCAGGATCGCCTCAGGAATTTAAACCCCAGTGCATTTATTTGTATTGGGGTTTTTTGCTGTTTTTTTACAAAAAAAGAAAGGAGAATAACATTGATAGTTAAAATATTCACAATAAAATAAAAGGAGTGGTTTAATGTTTTATGTTAAATTTTCAAAATTTTTAGTATTTACTTTAGTTTTAGTTATTACTTTTTCTTTACAT